>JBFZEL010000450.1:0-4105 GCA_041306925.1 Lysobacterales bacterium | reverse complement strand
GCGCAGCGATGACGGTGGCGAAAGCTGGTCGCTGATCAATGGCCACCGCGTGCTGCACACGCGCGCCTGGTACTACATCCACATGAGTGTCGACCCGGTGGACGAAAACACCCTTTACGTGCTGAACGTGCCGTTGATGAAATCCGTCGACGGCGGCAAGACCTGGGAGAAAATAAAAACCCCGCACGGCGACCACCACGACCACTGGATCAACCCGGACGACAACCGCAACATGATCAACGGCAACGACGGCGGTGCGACCATCACGTTTGATGGTGGCCAGACCTGGTCGAGCATCATGAACCAGCCAACCGCGCAGTTTTACCGCGTGACGACCGACAACCTCGTGCCGTTCCGCATCTATGGCGGTCAGCAGGACAACACCACCGTCGCGATCGCCAGCGAGAGCGACTACGGCGGCATCGGCGTCGAGGACTACTTCGATGCCGGTGGCGGCGAAAGTGCGCATATCGCCTTCGATCCGGATAACCCCGAACTGGTATACGCTACCACCATCAATGGCACATTGACCGAATACAACCGTGCCACCCGTCTCGTCCGCAGCATTATCCCGTTCCCGGAGCAGGTCTACGGCAAGGACGCCCGCGACCTGAAGTACCGCGCCAACTGGAACGCCCCCGTCGCGGTTTCGCCGCACGACCCTGCGACCATCTACTACGGCACCCAGATGGTGCTGCGCAGCACCGATCGCGGCGCAACCTGGACCGAGTTCAGTCCTGACCTGACCCGCAACGACCCGGAAAAGCAGGGCCGCAACGGCGGGCCGTTGACACCGGAGAACGTCGGCGCCGAGTTTTACAACACGATTTTCTACATCGTCGAATCACCCCACGAAAAAGGCCTGATCTGGGTCGGCAGCGATGACGGACTGGTGCACATCAAGCGCGAAGACAGCAGCGATTGGGAAGATGTTTCGCCGCAGCACAAGGGCGAGGCGCTGATCAACGCCATCGAGATCAGCCCGCACGACAAGGCCACGGCCTATCTCGCGGTGACCGGTTACAAGCTCAACGATTTCAAACCGTACATCTATAAAACCACGGATTACGGCAAACAATGGAAACGTCTTGACGCCGGCCTGCCGGACAATGCATTTGTCCGCGTGGTGCGCGAAGACCCGGCGCAACGCGGCCTGCTGTATGCGGGCACGGAACTGGGCATGTTCGTCTCCTACAACGACGGCGGCGACTGGGAGCCTCTCGATCTGAACCTGCCGCCGGTGCCGATCACCGACCTCGCGCTGCGCCAGGACAAGCTGGTTGCGGCAACCCAGGGCAGGGGCTTCTGGGTGCTCGACGACCTGTTCGTCGTGCGCCAGGCCGCCAGCGATTTTTCCGCCAGCGCCCTGCACGTTTTCACACCCGGTACAGCCATGCTGAGCCCGTATCCCGGCTCGGCAGACCTGTTTGAAGCGGCCAACCCGGCTCGCGGTGTGACGTTTTTCTACCACCTCGCGGCTGATTCCAAGGAACCCGTCCGCATCGAGATCATGGACAACGCGGGTCAGACGGTGCGCAGCTATGCCGGCCAGGAAGGTGATTTCGAACGCTGCAAGATCAGCAATATGGATCCGCGTCTGCCATTCGAACTCAAGTATCCGGAGGCAAAAAAAGGCCTCAACAAGTGGACCTGGGATCTCAAACGCCAGGGTCTGAAATGCATCCCCGGTATCACGCTGTTTGCAGGTTTCGACGGCCCGCACGTTGCACCGGGTCTCTACAGCGCGCGTCTTGAGGTCGGCGACGCCACCCAAACGGTGTCTTTCGAGGTGCGGATGGATCCACGTATCAAGGCATCCGACGAGGACATAAAGTCCTGGTCCGAAACGCTCGGTGAAGTTGAAAACCTGGTCAACGCCAGCCTGACCGGACTGGAGGAAATCCGCCAGGCACGGCAGCAGATCGAAGCCTTGATGGCGGCATATCCCGATGACGCGAGCCTGCAGACCACCGCTGCCGAGGCCATCGGCAAGATCACCGCCTGGGACGGGGAGATCATCCAGTCACGGCACCAGACCTACGAGGACGAGGACGCCTGGGAAACCAAGCTGGCGGGGCAATTGCGCTACCTGATGGATGTGATCGATGAAACCGGCGCGCCGGTAACGGGCGGCGCGCTGCTGCGTCTGGAAGACCTGAAATCCGAGTGGTCGCAACGCCGCGCGGAACTGCAGTCCATCAACACCACCTATATCGACGTCATCAACGCCTGGGCGCGGCAGAAGGGTATCCCGTATGTAACATCGCCGGGTTCATAACCAAACCGGCAGCCGTTGTTCATTCAAGGAACCTCTGATTAATTCTGAGGTTCCCTAACCCGATTGTCCGGGTAAGCGCCCCACACCCATCCGGTACTTGATGCTGCCGGCATCGGCGTTGGCGTAATCGTCGAGTTTTTCGTAGTCCATTTGCTTGTAAAAGGCGACCATTTCCTCGACCAGTTGCCGCAGCAAGTCGATTTCCTGGTGGCTGCGTCCGCAACCTTCACAATATTGACCATCGTCGGTGCATGCACCGGTGCAGGGCTTGAATTTCATGTGGTGTTTCCTCCGGGTCCGGTTCCGTTCCCGCTGATAAAAGTTCGTTATCAAAATCCTGTGCAGGTAGAATGTTTAGGGAACCTCTGTTTAATTCAGAGGTTCCTGCGACACATGGGTGTCGCCAAATCATCGGCGCCAAGCCGTGGATTTGTAAGGCAGTCGAAAATGACACTTTTCGACTGCCGCGCTCTGAGAATGCCAGGATGGCATTGTTCAGAGCTTCCTTAGATACTTCAGAGGGTATTTTAATGCTTCAGCAAAGTTTATCCATCGCTTTGACCGGAAGTGGCGGTTCGGGTGTCATGACCACCGGCAGCCTGTTGCTCGAAGTGGCGGCAAAGGCAGGCTGGTACGGTTTCATGAGCCGTTCTGCCGGTCCGCAGATCAGGGGCGGGGAGGCCGCTGCCGTCATCCGGCTGGCCAGCGAACCGCGTGAATCTGCCGATGACAGCTTTGACCTGCTGCTGGCCATCGACCCGGGCAGCATGGCCCGCTTCATGGCCGAAATCCCGCTGCGGCCTGACAGCCTGGTCGTCAGCGATGCGGAGGCCGGGCGCAGGGGCGGTGAACTTCCGGAAATTGCGGCCGGGGTGCTCGACCTGCCGATGCTGCAGCTTGCAAAAGCCATCGATGGCGGACGGCCCAACATGGTCGCCCTCGGCGCGCTTGCCCGCATGCTCGGGCTGGCAGAAGACCCGCTCCGTCCCGTGCTGGAGAGGTTTCTGCAAAACAAGGGTCCTGCAATGCTCGCGGCCAGTTGGGCCTGTGTGCAGGCGGGTTTTGCCGCCGCCGCGAGCCTGCCTGCCTTTACCACGCCTGCGCTCGACAATGTCTCCGTGAATGAGCGCTGGAGCATCACCGGTAACGAGGCCGCTGGTCTGGGCGCGCTGCGCGGCGGTATCCGCTTTGTCGCGGGCTATCCGATCACACCGGCGACGGAACTGCTGGAATGGCTGGCGGCAGCGTTGCCAAAGGTCGGTGGTGTGCTGGTGCAGGCCGAGGATGAACTGGCCTCGATCAACCAGGTCATCGGCGCTTCATTTGGCGGAACCCCTGCGCTGACGGCCACTTCCGGTCCGGGGTTTGCGCTGATGAGCGAATCCATCGGCCTGGCGGTATGCGCGGAGGTGCCTGCGGTGATCATCGATGTGATGCGTTGCGGGCCATCGACCGGTATCGCCACCAAGAGCGAACAGTCCGACCTGAACATCGCCCTCAATGGCCTGCACGGTGATGCACCGCACCTGGTGCTGGCGCCGGCTTCGGTGACGGATTGCGTGTTTACGACACAGTGGGCCGTGCACCTGGCCGAGTCGCTGCAGACCGCCACGGTGGTCTTGTCTGACCAGTCACTGGGTCAGACACGCGCGATCATCAGGCGTCCGGCCGATAGCGGTTTTAGCGCCAAACGCCGGGTGCCGGAACGGTTTGAAGGGGACTATTACCGCTATGCGGCGGATGACTCCGGAGTCTCACCGATGTCGATTCCCGGACAGGCGGGCGGTCAGTATACCGCTGACGGCCTGGAGCACAACGCGTCCGGCG
>JBFZEL010000449.1:0-2594 GCA_041306925.1 Lysobacterales bacterium | reverse complement strand
TGGCCGCGCACCAGGTTCTTGGCATCATCAGGCAGCGAAGAAAAGTTTAACAGCGTGCCGGGTTAATTGAAAATGCGGTGAAAACTCGCGTCGTAACGGGGATGTTGATATGAATCAGATAATTGAACAGCTGGAAGAGAAACGCAGGGCTTCGCTGCTGGGTGGCGGCCAGCGCCGGATTGATATGCAACATGGCCGCGGCAAGCTCACTGCCCGCGAACGTATCGAGTTGCTCCTGGATGAAGGCAGTTTCGAGGAGTGGGACGCGTTTGTCGAGCACCGTTGTACCGATTTTGGCATGGCTGACCAGAAAATCCCCGGTGACGGCGTTGTGACCGGCTACGGTACCGTCAATGGCCGGGTCGTGTTTGTCTTCAGCCAGGATTTCACCGTTTTCGGGGGGGCGCTTTCAGAGGCGCATGCCGAGAAAATCTGCAAGGTCATGAAACAGGCCATGCGGGTGGGCGCGCCCATCATCGGACTCAACGATTCTGGCGGCGCCCGCATCCAGGAGGGCGTGGCTTCACTGGGCGGATACGCCGATGTCTTCCAGCTCAATGTGCTGGCTTCCGGTGTGGTACCACAGATTTCCGTCATCATGGGTCCGTGTGCCGGTGGCGCGGTGTACTCGCCGGCCATGACCGATTTTATTTTCATGGTGAAAGACAGTTCGTACATGTTCGTGACCGGCCCCGATGTTGTAAAAACCGTGACCCATGAAGAGGTCACGGCGGAACAACTCGGCGGCGCCCTGACCCATTCCACGGTCTCTGGTGTCTGCGACCGCGCTTACGAAAATGACGTGGAAACCTTGTTGATGGTGCGCAGGTTCATCAATTACCTGCCGGCGAATAATCGTGAAAAACCGCCATTCCGGCCGACCCCCGACCGGGCCAGCCGGATGGAGATGTCACTTGACACCCTGGTGCCTGACAACCCCAACATACCTTACGATATGAAGGAGTTGATCTACAAGGTCGTCGATGACAACGAGTTCTGGGAGCTGCAGCCCGATCACGCGCAAAACATCATTATCGGCTTTGCGCGCATGGACGGATACTCGGTCGGTATCGTCGCCAATCAGCCCAAGGTTCTGGCCGGATGCCTGGATATCAAGTCATCCATCAAAGCGGGACGTTTCGTACGCTTTTGCGACGCCTTCAACATTCCAATTCTCACCTTCGTCGACGTACCGGGTTTCATGCCGGGGACTGCCCAGGAGTATGGCGGCATCATCAAGCACGGAGCCAAGCTTCTGTTTGCCTACGCCGAAGCAACCGTTCCCAAGGTTACCGTGATTACCCGCAAGGCCTACGGTGGCGCCTATGATGTTATGAGTTCCAAGCATTTACGCGGTGACGTGAACCTGGCATGGCCAAGTGCGGAAATTGCCGTCATGGGTCCCAAAGGCGCCGTTGAGATTATCTTCAGGAGTGACATTGGAGACACGCAGAAGATCGCCCAACGTACCGAGCAGTACAGGTTGAAATTCGCCAATCCATTCATTGCCGCGAGCCGTGGTTACGTCGATGATGTCATTGCGCCCCATGCGACCCGCAAACGGGTCTGTCGCTCACTTGCCATGTTACGCGACAAGCAGCTCGATAACCCGTGGCGCAAGCACGACAACATACCGCTTTGATCGAATGAGAAAAACACTGGAGGATTTGCACGTGTTTGACAAGATACTGATCGCAAACCGCGGTGAAATCGCCTGCCGGGTAATCAGGTCCGCAAAAAAAATGGGTATCAAAACGGTCGCGGTTTACTCTGAGGCCGACCGCAATGCCTTGCATGTACAGATGGCCGATGAAGCGGTTTGTATCGGGCCGCCGCCTTCGACGCAAAGTTACCTGTTAAAGGAAAAAATTCTGCAAGCCTGTCTCGATACGGGCGCCAAGGCTGTCCATCCGGGTTATGGGTTCCTGTCCGAGAATTCCGGGTTCTGCGAGTTGCTGGCCGCCAACGGCATCGTATTTATCGGCCCGAAAACCCACGCGATCAAGGCCATGGGCGACAAGATCACCTCCAAGCAACTGGCCAAACAGGCAGGTGTAAACACCATTCCAGGGTTTGCGGATGTATTGCGTGACAGCGGGCATGCAGTGGAGATCGCCAACAGGATCGGCTATCCGGTCATGCTCAAGGCGACTGCCGGTGGTGGCGGCAAGGGCATGCGCGTGGTCCGTAACGATGCGGAGTGCCGGGACGGGTTCGAGCGGGCGTCGAATGAAGCGCGTTCGAGCTTCGGGGATGACCGGATGTTCGCGGAGAAGTTTATCGAGGAACCACGGCATATTGAAATCCAGATCATGGCCGACAGCCATGACAACATTGTCTACCTGAATGAGCGCGAATGCTCACTGCAACGCCGGCACCAGAAGGTGATTGAAGAGGCGCCCTCGCCGTTCCTGGACACAACGACCCGGCAACGGATGGGCGAGCAGGCCGTGGCCCTGGCCAGGGCAGTTCAGTATCAATCCGCCGGTACGGTCGAGTTTATCGTCGACAGCCAGCGCAATTTCTACTTTCTGGAGATGAATACCCGTCTACAGGTTGAGCATCCCGTTACCGAACTCATCACCGGGCTTGAC
>JBFZEL010000448.1:0-4741 GCA_041306925.1 Lysobacterales bacterium | reverse complement strand
GGAGGTCATTACCGCCATCAGGGAATTTGTCGCCGAAGCCAACGTCACGCATTGGGAATGGCAAAAACCGGTCGAAGATACCGAGCTGAAAGCGAAAGTTGCGGCCATTGCCAAAGACGGTTTGGTCTCCGCTTACGCTATCGCAAATAAACTCGAACGCCAGGTCGCGGTCGGTGAGGTCAGGAAGGCCGTCATTGAGTCATTATGCGGTGAATCCAGCGAGAACGCGCCTGCAGCGGCAGATGTCGCCGAGGCATTTTACAAACTGGAAAAATTTTTGGTGCGTGACCACATCCTGTCCGGCAATCCGCGTATCGATGGACGTAACGTCACCACGGTCCGCCCGATCACGGTCAAGACCGGCGTGCTGCCACGTACCCACGGCTCCGCCCTGTTCACGCGCGGTGAAACCCAGGCCATCGTGGTTACCACGCTTGGCACGACCCGCGATGCGCAGATCATCGACGCAGTCAACGGCGAATACAAAGACCCGTTCATGCTGCATTACAATTTCCCCCGCTTCTGTGTGGGCGAGACCGGTTTTGAAGGTGGCCCGAAACGCCGCGAGATCGGCCACGGCTGGCTGGCACGCCGCGGTGTGACCGCGATATTGCCAAACATGGAAGAATTTCCCTATGTCATCCGCGTGGTTTCTGAAATCACCGAATCGAATGGTTCAAGTTCAATGGCATCCGTGTGCGGCACTTCGCTGGCGCTGATGGACGCCGGTGTGCCGGTCAAGGCGCCGGTGGCCGGTATCGCCATGGGTCTGATCAAGGAAGGCGACCGTTTTGCAGTATTGAGCGACATCCTCGGTGACGAGGATCACCTCGGCGACATGGATTTCAAGGTGGCCGGTACCGCCAACGGCATCACCGCCCTGCAGATGGACATCAAGATCGAGGGTATCAACGAAGAGATCATGCGCATCGCCCTTTCACAGGCGCACGAGGGACGTAAATTCATCCTCGGTGAAATGAACAAGGTCATCAGCGAGCCGCGTGGTGAAATGTCCGAGTTCGCGCCACGCCTGGTCACGATCAAGATTCATCCGGACAAGATCCGCGACGTGATCGGCAAAGGCGGTATCACCATCCGCGCTATTACCGAGGAAACCGGGGCGACCATCGATATCGCCGATGACGGCACGATCACCATTGGTTCCGTTAACAAGGAAGCCGGCGATGAAGCCCGCAGACGTATCGAACAGATAACGGCGGATATCGAACCCGGCCAGATTTTCGAAGGCAAGGTCATCAAGATCATGAACTTTGGCGCCTTTGTTTCGCTGGCGCCAGGGCGCGACGGTCTGGTGCATATTTCACAACTTTCCGATGATCGCGTTGAAAATGTCACCGACGTGGTCAAGGAAGGTCAGATGGTCAAGGTCAAGGTGCTCGAAGTGGACAAGCAGGGTCGTGTGCGCCTGTCCATGAAGGAGGTCGGTAAACCCGATTGATTGGTCTTTGCTGCTAGAGGTTCAAAAAAGCCCGGTTTATCCGGGCTTTTTTTATGTTCAGGATGAACGGTACACCGCGGGCGCAGGACGCGCACGACTGCAGGGATGCAGGAGGTAGAGCAACGCAGGAGCAGTTGCCGAGGAGCGGTGCCTCTCAAGTTAGCACTGCGTTAGGCGGGCGCAGGGATGCGCACGACTGCAGGGATGCAGGAGGTAGAGCAATGCATGGAGCAATTGCCGAGGAGCGGTGCCTCTCAGGTTTGCACGGCCTTAACCATACCCACGGTGTGACGAGGCTGGATTTATCATTTTTGAACCCATTTTGCGGGTCTTCACCTGTTAAGATGGCCGCTTTATTTTTTTCGGAACCCCGACATGACCCAATTGCTTAAACGAACCCTGCTGTCACTGGCCTGTTTCACCCTGCCCTTGCTCACGGCCTGCGACAAGACCGAAGCGCCCCAGCCGGTTGCGACACCCCGGGTGGAAACCGCTGCGCCCGAGAGCTGGGAGAAATTCGTGACCCGGCAGATCGAGGCGCACATCAGCAACCACCCGCAATGGGCGGTGTTCCAGGGACGTCATGAGTATGACGGCCAGCTGCCGGACTGGAGCCGTGCCGGTATTGAAAAAGAAATAGCCCGTTTACACGCGGTGCGTGACGAGGCCATGGCATTTACCGATGAGCAGATGAGCGCGGAGCAGTTGTACCAACGCGAATACCTGCTCGCCCGTGTCGACCAGGACCTGTTCTGGATGGAAAAGGCGCGTCTGCCGTTCCGTAATCCCGAGTACTACTTCGGCTGGCTGAGCGACTCGCTGGATCCAAGCCCTTACATCGCACTGGACTATGCGCCGCTGGAGGAGCGCATGCGTGCTTTCACCCTCTATCTGAAAAATGTGCCGAAGGCGGTCGCCCAGATCAGGGACAACCTCGAAATGCCGATGCCGCGCACCTGGCTGCAACTGGGTATCGATGGCTTCGGTGGTTATGCCGAATATTATCGCGACGACGTCCCCGCCGTGTGGGCGGGGGTTGACAACCCGGACCTGCAACGGGAATTCGCCGTCGCCAACGTCGCCGCCATCGATGCCATGCAAGGTATCACCGACTGGTTGAAATCCAACCTGCCAAATGCGACCGAAGACTTTGCCCTCGGTCCCGATCTTTACAGGCAAATGCTGTGGGATACCGAACGCGTGGCTATCCCGCTGGATCAACTCGAAGCCATCGGCCGTGCGGACATGGTGCGCAATTTGCAGAACCTCAAAGAGGCCTGCTCTGAATATGCCCCCGGTAGTAGTGTGCGGGATTGCATGGCCAGGATGTCGGCCAATAAGCCCGCCGAAGATTCGGTGCAGACCGCGCGCGAGCAGTTACAGGAAATACGCAAATTCATCGTCGAGCAGGACCTGGTCAGCATCCCCGGCAGCGAGGAGGCAAAGGTCGCGGAGGCGCCGCCCTACGCCCGTTCCAATTTTGCCTATATCAATATTCCGGGGGCCTGGGAAAAGAACCAGCCGTCCACCTATTACATTTCGCCACCCAACCCGGCCTGGCCTGAAGATGTACAGGCCGATTACATCGCCGGCGAGGCTGACCTCCTGGCCACTTCGGTGCACGAGGTCTGGCCCGGCCATTTTCTGAACTTCCTGCACGCCAACCGCGCGCCGTTTTTCTATGGCCGCGTGTTCGTCGGTTACGCCTTTGCCGAGGGTTGGGCGCATTACACCGAGGAGATGATGATCGAGGCCGGCTTGCGTGACTTTGATCCTGAAACCCGCATTGGCCAGCTCAGCAATGCATTGCTGCGTGATGCGCGCTTCCTGTCATCGATCGGGCTGCACACGCAGGGCTGGACGGTTGAAGATTCAAAGCGTTTTTTCATGGAGGAGGCGTTGCAAAGCGAGGGCACGGCCATTCAGCAGGCCGCGCGCGGCACCTATGATCCTGCCTACCTGAATTACACGATGGGCAAACTGATGATCAAACGTCTGCGTGACGACTGGACGGCCACGCGCGGCGGCAAGACCGCCTGGCGGGAGTTTCACGATACCTTCCTGAGCTACGGCGGTCCGCCGATTCCATTGGTCCGGCAGCAAATGATGGGTGAAACACAACCCGTGGCCTTGTTTCCAGCGCCATGATGCGTAACTGCGAGGGCTGACAAATCGGCCAGGTGGTGGTCGCCCGGCGCTCGCACGGCTGCGCTGCTCCGGCCGTGCTGCAACCCCGCGCCGCACCCCGGCGCATCGTTACAGTTCCCGCACCATCCAGGTGCCACAACCGGTGTGGCCGGTATTGCCCATGGAGCGCCGAGCGTTCCGGCGCATAGGCGGTGTACATGTCATCGACTTCCGCATCGTTGATCGAGAAACCACAACCCACGGCCTTGAACTCCGTCATGACCAGGCGAATGATGTCCGCGACCACGGCATTGTCCTTCTTTTCAATAAGACGCAACTGCAATCGGGCAGCGTGTTGCTGTTGAGTCATTGATGCCTGTGCCTATTTTCAAGCCCTGGTAAATATACTTTATCCGGGTTTGAAAAAAAATTTAAACCCGGTTCGAGGTTTGCACATCAAACAGGTTGTACACATCAAATATAGCCAAATCAGAGGATACCTATCATGAAATTCATGACATTCACGTTGCTCTCCGCCCTGCTGGCCAGCACCAGTCTGTTGGCGAGTGTGACGGAAGAAAAAACGTTCTCCTTCAAGTTGAACGACGGTGGCCGTTTCAGCATATCCAACGTGAACGGATCAATGGTCGTGACCGGGGGCCAGGGCGACAGCGTTGAAATTGTTGCGACCAAGAAGGCCGACAACCAGGCGGACCTCGACAAGATTGAAATCAAGATTTCGAATACCCCGGATGAAATTATCGTGGAAACAGATCTGGGTGAATCGAACCACTGGTTCTCGCATAACAACAACAGCAATTCGGTGGATTATGAGGTCATCGTGCCGGCGGGCACGCTGCTGGATTCGGTTGAAACGGTCAATGGCAGCGTGAACATCAGCGGGGTATCCGGCAAGGTCGTGGCCGAATCGGTCAACGGTGATCTCGTGATCGGCGACCTCGAGGGCGATGTTGAACTGTCGACGGTCAATGGCAGTATCGATGCCAGCTTTGCAACGCTTGGCGGGCAACAGCGGGTAAGGATTGAAACGGTCAATGGACGCGTTACGGCTAACCTGCCCGGAGACGCCGATGCAGAGATCAATGCAGATACCCTGAACGGTGGTATCAATGCCAGTGAATTCGGTCTTGAATC
>JBFZEL010000447.1:0-5183 GCA_041306925.1 Lysobacterales bacterium | reverse complement strand
TCGCAGGCAGTCCCTGTGCGCAAACGTTGCTGGAAAATACCAGCGCGAGCATGACCAGGCCCAGCGGCGCGGCCAATCGGGACGAGCGGGTCTTTATCATGTGAATGCTTCCTTCAGCGCCAGCAGGCCGGTTGTGATGATGTCCTTGCGCCAGCCGAGCAACCGCTCCGCTAGCGGTTCACCTTGCGGCAACAGGATCAGGCTTTCGAGTTCACGCCGCGATGCCAGCAGGGCAGGGTCCACGGACAGTTCCTCCGCATTTTTCTGCACCAGGTCGCGCATATCGGACATCAATTTGCGCTGTTCCGGTTGCAGGATGTCCGGGCTTTCTGCGGTAAGTCCCTGCCTGAGGACCTGGCCGATGGCGGCGACCAGCGCCTTGCCGTGACGCTCGACCACTCTCGGGTGGGAAATCCTGAGTTCCGCCAGGGCGTCCAGGCTTTCCGGTTTCCTGTTGGCAAGGGTCATCAGGTCAGTGTCTTTCAGGATGAAGCCACGCGCCAGGTTCTGCTTCTCGGCCTCCCTGTCGCGCCAGGTGGCGAGCGATTTCAATATCGCCAGCGATGAGCCGTCGAGCCGGCCATTGCCGTTCAGCCGTTTCCAGGACTGTTCCGGATCGGCAGGTGTCCTGGCCTTGCCCAGCAACCTCGCGCAGTCTTCGGCGAGCCAGCTTTGCCTGCCCAGGTCTTGCAGACGCTGCAGTAAAATCCTCTGCATCATCGGCAGCAGGCAGACATCCAGTGCCGCATAGCGGATCTGGGCCGGGCGCAATGGCCTCTGGCACCAGTTTGAGCGTGTCTCGCCCTTGTCGATGGCAACACCCAGCAGCCATTCGACGGTCTTGTGGTAGCCCATCTGCAATGATTGGCCCAGCATGGCGCAGGCGATCTGCGTGTCAAACAGCGGGTCCGGAACCGCGCCGGTGGTATGCAGCAGAACGTCGAGGTCTTCTGAGGGGGCGTGCAGGATCTTGACGATATCAGGATTGCTGAACAGCCCGGCCAGGGGATCGAGCGGACCGGTGGCCAGCGGGTCGATCAGCCAAACCTTATTGCCATCCGAAAGTTGCACAAGCCCGAGGTCGGCACGCCAGGTTCTCTCACGTACAAATTCCGTGTCGATACCGACGACGTCACAGGCCAGCAAGTCCTTGACCGCCTGCGTGAGTTGCGCCGCGGACTCGACCATGATGGGTTGTTCGGCGGCGCTTAGCGCCATGTTGATTTCGCTTTGTTTGTCCATTCGGGGTGTGTCGACAGCGCTCTTGAACCAGTTATGATTGACCGTTCGTTCAGGTTTTGTGTTGTGTTTCCGGATGCTTGTCGTTACCAGATATCTGGGTTATGGTTGCAGGCGGCGGACGGGCCGCTGATTCCGTTGCACGAACCATAACATGATGGAGACTTCAAGCAAGGGAAATTGCATGATTGCCAGTAAAAACACCCTCAAATGTTCGAGACGGCTGCTTGTGCTCAGCGTTTTGTTGTGTGTTTCTTATTCGCAGGCTCAGCAGGCCCAGCCGCAACAACAGGCAAAGCAAGGACAGGAAGAACCGCGGCTAGAGCGTTTGGACGAGACGGGTACAGACGAGTGGGAGATGGACCTGAGTTTACCCAAGGCTGCGCCCGCTGAATCTCAGAACCAGCACGATTTTGTCTTGCCGGATGCTAAACAGAACGAAAAACTGCAGCAATTGTTGTCGCAACTGGCCGCAAATCCGGGTGATAAAAATGTATTCGCACAGTTGGACCAGCTGTTATCGGAGGTGCTTGAGCATGCCAATAGCCTGATGGACGCGGGCGCGATCGCGGAAGTCGAACCATTATTTGCCCTGATCCAGTCCGTGGATCCCGGTCTGGCCGGGTTCAGTGCGGCCAAAGAGCGGCTTGAGTCACTGCGGGCAACAGATGAATTGATCAGGGCCGGTGATGCCGCGTTGGCGTCCGGCCAGGTTCTGGAGCCTGCCGATGACAGTGCGTTTTATTTTTTCAGCCGTGCGTTGGAGCGCGACCCGCAAAGCGCGGCAGCGCGGAAGGGACTCGGGAGTGTGCAGCAAAACCTGATCGGGCAGGCGCTGGAATACGCCCGGGGTTTCGATTTTGAAACAGCTGAAAATTGGCTCTTGCAAGCAGCCGAGGTTTCGTCTGATCAGCAACCGGTTGAGGCTGCGCGTCTCGAAGTTGCCGAATTCAAGCGGGCGCACGCCGCGGGGTTGCAGCAGCAGGTCTTTGATGCAATCAAGTCTGGAAATTTCGATCTGGCCGACGCCGGCATTATCGACCTGATGGCCTTGGGCGGTCATCAGCAGGAAGTCAAAACGCTGCTCGCACGTCTGCAGGAAGCGCGCGTTTACGGTGGTTTCGAACCGGGACAGATCATCACGGATACATTGCAATCGGGCGGCAAGACGCCTGCAGTCGTGATCATCGACGCCGGCACTTTCCTGATGGGCTCCAAGGGTCGAGCCGAGCACAGCGCTGACCACGAAGAACCGCAGCACCGGGTTGTCATAAAGCGGGGTTTTGGGCTGGGTGTGACGGAAGTGACAGTTGCGGAATTCCAGCTGTTTATCGAACGTAGCGGTTACCAGACCGCTGCGGAAATCAATGGCAGTTCCAATGTTTATGACGAGGCGGCAGGCAGGCTGAGCAAGCGCAGCGGAGTCTATTGGAAACACGACTACAGGGGCAAAATAGCAGAACCGGGTCTGCCCGTCCTGCACGTCAATGTGAACGACGCCGAAGCCTATCTGCGCTGGCTGACCCTTGAAACCGGCAAGCCCTACCGCCTGCCTTCCGAGGCGGAATATGAGTACGTCGCAAAGGCGGGCGGTAACGGCCCTTTCTGGTGGGGCGAGGATGCACCCGCCGCCGTGGTGGAAAACCTCACGGGTGAACGTGACAAATTACCTTCAAAGCGGCAATGGTCCAGTTTCTTCAAGAAATATGGCGATGGCTACTGGGGTCCGGCGCCCGCCGGTTCACTGGTCAGCGCCGAGTTAAAGCATCCGATGGGCGTTAAGGATATTGCCGGTAACGTCAGCGAATGGATGGCCGATTGCTGGCACGATAATTACGTCAAGGCGCCGACGGACGGTTCGGCCTGGCATAACCCCGGTTGCGACCGCCGGGTTGTGCGCGGCGGTTATTGGGCCAGTGCCCCCGAGCAGAGCCGGGCGGCGTTCCGGTTCTCCGTCAAAGCCGTGAGCTATGGCCCGGTCATCGGTTTCAGAATCGCCCGGGACCTTTAGCCCAATTATCCCGGCAGCCCTGGTCGCGAGACGGTCTGCCTGGCCATTCTCATTGACCAGAATCTCCAGGTAATTCAGGCGGGTTCACGGGTTCTGCGGGGTTTAACTGGTGGTTGATGATCGTTGCCAGACGCGACGCGGCCAGGCCGATCTGTTTTTGTATGAGCTCCCAGCTTTGCAGTGCGTAGGCTGCTTCGATGTTGGCCGTTGCCGGATAGACGGTAAGCCCGACGAGGTTGTGCGCTTCGTTGGTCCAGTCATCGACCATGCCGGGCGAGAAGTCCGAACCGGCAGGCGCCGGCGGAAAAACACCCAGTTCGCCAACCAGGTACTGCCAGCTGCCTGCTTTTTGCTGTATCAGCGCAGCGTCCCAGAAATGGTGCAGGTCCATCGCTGCACCGTTGAAGACAACCTGAACGTCGTTACCACCCCGGTCATCGGCAAAGCCCGCATGCAGCGGTTGATGCAGGTCACCGACCAGGTGGCATAGCCACGCAAATGCCTGCCAGCGTTGTTCACGCGAAGCCTGCGCATCGGCCAGGCCGGCAGCAAAATGCTTGATTGCTTCGGTGATGCAAAACCGCGCAGGCAGGCCAGCGGCCTCCGCTTGTGCAGGTTCCGGGCAGTCTCTTGCGGCTACGTAAACCTCGTTACCGCGGGGGATATTGACAAAGTGCAGCGGGCTGCTCGAATTGCCGGCATCGGTTTCCCGCAGGTCATCCGGCCAGTTACACGCCTCCGCCATGGCCTGCTTGTTCAGCGGGCTGACGATGCCTTCGAGTTCAAGCAGTGCCTGGGGTTGGAGTTGCCCGACCGCCAGGATACCGATGGCGGTATGCCCCTCCGTCTTCCAGCTGACGGCATCGTTGCTGTATCCGGACAGCGCGAGGCAGGCCAGTATGTTGCAGATGATGCGGGCTGGAATATATTTTGCAGATTTTGGCATAGGATTCATGGTGTCGGAGGCCGGGCTCGGCACGTTTTTCTGTAATTTATTGATTTCAAAGGCTTGAAATTGGCTAAAATCTGAGTCTATCGCACCTGTCCATGGCACTTCAACAGATAAAATCGTGTCACGAGATATGGGCTGACAAGAACAATCAATATTTTCCTGCGGACGGCTTGCTTCAGGGTGCCTATTCTAAAAACCCGTCATCAGCAGTGAGTCTGATACCGCCATGATTACCCCTTCAGCTGCCCCGCTCCGGCTGCAGTTTGAATGGGATAGATTTCAGGCGTCAAGCCGGTGGCGTCTCCGGCTCGCATGGTCTTCTGGCCACAAACTTCCATATCGTTTTCCTGGATATACCGATTGAATTTTTCCTCTGATACCTCGGAGATGGGCAAGGTACCCAGGTAACCTTTGTCATGCGAGCGAGATGCAAATTTAAGTATCCCCATATCCTCGTCCAGATCTACCAACGGCATCCACATGGTAACGGTATTGTCGGTGTCCGCCGGCCAATAATACTGGTCCTGGTGCCAGGGTGTATATCCGCCGCCGGGTTCCTTGAAGAGTGCCTGAACAACCTTTCAAATTTCAATCGCCGTTTTCGCGAATTACACGGGCTCAACCCCAGGCAGTTTCGACAGGAGCGATTTGGCTGAATAATAATCCGCGATACCGTCGTCATTACGAGTCACTATGTTTTCTGTCACACATTTATGAATGCAAAGATTGATAATAAAATACATTTCTCAAATGGTATGATCAAAAGATTGTTCTTCATCGATCAGGCGCAGAAAAACTATCGTGTATCCAGAACTGAACAAAGGCCCACACCGAAGATACAACCCCCTTAGTGATGAATGGGTGCTTGTTTCACCTCACCGTACGCAACGCCCCTGGCAGGGTATGCAAGAAAACACGGCCCGTTCAACGCGCCCGCATTACGATGAAAGCTGTTATCTGTGTCCCGGAAACAAGCGCTCC
>JBFZEL010000446.1:0-5063 GCA_041306925.1 Lysobacterales bacterium | reverse complement strand
AGGCCTCCAGCAATACGTTGACTTTCGCGGCACAGATGAAGTCGTTTTCGGACAGGCCGCCGATTGCGTGGGTGGTGTAACGGATTTCACAATAACCGTATCCGGCGCAAAAGTCCGGGTGGTGTCCCTGTTGTTCAGACAGGTAAGCCAGGGCGTTGATGAATGCGATGGTCTCGAGGAAGCCGTTGAACTTTATCGTTCGCGTAATGCTTTTTCTGTCCGCCGACAGGTTCCAGCCCGGCAAATCATCCAGGTAGCTGGCTGAAATATCGCTGTCCAGTGGGCAGACGCCACCTTCACACGGCTTGCAATGCTTTTTGCTGAAGTTTTCCAATCCCGCTCCCTGGTTCACTGGGGTCAATGTTTCGGGGTCAATGCTGTGTTGCCCCCGGTGCGCTTACCTTGCCCTTGCCACAGTATACATTTACTGGCGTTGAAACTCATTGCATGCAAGCAGGCATGTCCCCAGCACCGGCCGTTCTGCACTCACTTTATCGGAACATGGAAGCGAAGTCAGACCGGCTTGCCAAATGCAAAGCCAGGCTACACCGGCTTGAATCATGCCTGCCGGTTGCCAGCCTGATGTTGCCGGACCTGTTTCCTGTGATTGCGCGTGGCGTAACGATTGTCGCGGCGCTTATTCCAACGTGCATGGAATCGCTGCAGAAATGGGGGGGGTTCAACTATACTGACTTTGAAATTTTCAAAAACGCCGGGGCTCGCCGCACGCTGGTGCGTGGCGTTGCCAGGTCCGGTGTTACGATGGGTTACGCGTAATTGTCTTTATTTACTGCTTGTGGAAGCCGTAGCGCATGAATAGATTGATAACCGGCATTGCCCTCATGGTCTGCCTGGCAAGCGCGCCCGTGGCAACCGCGGTGATCTATCGCTGTGCAGGTCCGGAAGGTCCCATATTCAGCGATAGGGAGTGTGGACCCGAAGCAACAGAAGTTGAGCTTGAAGAGACCACCGGAGTGGGTGGAGTATATGCTGATGCCATAGCGGAACTGGCAGAGAAAAAAGCGCAACGTGAGGAGGAACGTACTGCAACCGAAAGTCTCAGGAAAAACCCTGCGATTATCAACAATCAATTCAACACGATCAACACGGAACCCCTCGGGTATTGGCCGAGCGGCTCATTTTGGCGGCCAGTGCAGCGCCCGCCGCCAAGGCCGGAGTTGTACCCGCGACAGCCCCCCGCCACATTGGGCAAACCCAGGCGATGACGGATTTTTCACGAGTCAGGCTGAATCCGGGCAAGGGCGCAGAATCAACAGAAATTCCGGTTCCGGATGGCGCTTCAACCGGTGGTTTGTAAGGCAGTCGAACATGACACTTTGCGGCTGCCGCGCTCTGCTCATGCCAGGATGGCATTGATCAGGGCTTCCCTGAATTGGAACACCAGAGCAAAGCCACACGGATATGCAAAATACATCGTCAACCTGTACTGCACTCGTTTTACCCGGTGGCGGCGCACGTGGCGCCTACCAGGTGGGGGTACTCAAGGCCATCGCTGAACTGACGGCGGGAGGAAATAATCCGTTCCCCGTCATTTGCGGCACCTCGGCCGGCGCCATCAATGCCGCAGTGCTGGCCAGTCATGCCCACGAGTTCGCGACCGGGGTCCGGCGCCTGGAACAGTTCTGGCGGAGTATGTACTGCGCACGTGTCTACCGCACCGATGCCGGGACGGTGTTCACGCACGCCATGCGTTTTGCCATTAACATGTTTTCGTTTGGGCTGATCAGGACGGATCCGAGGGCTTTCCTGGACAATATGCCCTTACGCCGGTTTTTGCAGAGCACGCTGCGTCTTGAAGGCATTCAGACTGCACTCGAAGCCGGTGCACTGAGGGGCGTGGCAGTAACGGCATCTGGCTATACCAGTGCCAGTGCCACCAGTTATTTCCAGGCACAGCCGGGTATCGAAGGCTGGCAACGCACGCGCCGCAAGGGACTGCCTGCAGAGATAAACATCCATCATCTGCTGGCCTCGGCAGCACTGCCGATACTTTTCCCTGCCGAGCGCATCGGCAACGAGTACTTCGGCGACGGCGGTATGCGCATGGTAGCCCCGCTGAGCCCCGCCATACACCTTGGTGCAAACCGGATCATGGTTATCGGCACGCGCGATGAGAAACCAGACCTGCCGCCCGAGAGTCCGACACCGTATCCATCGGCGGCTGAAATTGGCGGTTACCTGCTGGATACGATTTTCATGGACACCCTCAATGCTGACCTTGCGCGGATGCAGCGGATCAATCATACGATTGAACTAGTGCCTGAAGACCAACGCCGGCAAGCCGGTCTGATCAATATCGAAAGCCTGGTGATCAGACCCAGCAAGGATTTACGCTACATCACCCGCGACCACGTTCGCGAAATCCCCCTCAGTGTGCAGTTTTTACTGCGCACGCTGGGCGGTTGGGGCAGGGACTGGCGCATGGCCAGCTACCTGCTGTTTGCGTCCAGTTACTGCGGCGAGTTGATCGATCTGGGTTATGCTGATGGCATGGACGCGCAGGCGGCAATCATCCATTTCCTGCAAGATCAGGCCGCGCCGCGTTAACCCCGGTCAAGCCGTCCGTTTCCGCCGCTTTCGGCGGCACGGTTCTGAATTCCGGGTTGGCGGGATTTTCTATCCGTTCACGGGGGAAATCATCCACTGCTATGACCCTGGCGCTTGCCTTCTGCGCCAGTCTGACCGTTGTCGCCTGTTCCTCGGTTATCACCCCGCTCTCGGTGGCGCGTTTGACCAGGCCTTCGTAATTTTCAAAATTGACGGATTGCTTGAGGGCGTTCCTGATCGCGCGTTCGGCGGCCTGCGCTTCCAACACGAGGTGGAACGCCTTGTTCACGCGTCCGGTCGCATCGTCACGGTCGGATATGAACACGCCTTCGGTCAAGCGGTCACGGCTTGCGTTTTCAGTGAGTAGCAACTGCGCCACTGCCTTGGTGGTTTTATCAGAGGGGCCCGCATAGGGCAGGCCAAATGGGAATACGAGCAGGCGGACGATGCGGCCGAGCACTGCTACAGGAAAATTCTGGATCACGCCGAGCAGGCTCTGCTGGATGGTATGCAGACTGTCTTCCATGCCCCATTGCAGCAAGGGCAGGTCGCTGGCTGGCCGGCCATCGTCCTCGAAGCGTTTCAGCATGGCGCTGCACAGGTACAGATGAATCAGCGCGTCCGCCAGTCTGCCCGACAGTTTCTCCTTGAATTTGAACTTGCCGCCCAGCAACAACAGCACCATGTCGGCCATGAAAGCAAAAGCGGAACTCATACGGCTGAGCTGACGGAAATACCGCGCGTGCGGTCCGGCAACGGGTGCCGGTGTCATGCCACTGCCGGTCAGACCCAACAGCAGGCTGCGCACCGCGTTGCTCAGGCTGTAACCGATGTGTGTAAACAGGGCGTTGTCAAAAACACGCCTGGCCTGGCTATTGGCAATACCTGCGACCGCGTTCATCTCCTTTAACAGGCAGGGGTGCGCACGGATGGCGCCCTGGCCGAATATGATCAGCGACCGGGTCAGGATATTGGCCCCTTCAACGGTTATGGATATGGGTAAAGCCTGGTAGGCGCGGGCAAGGTAATTATTCGGCCCCTGGATGATGCCCTTGCCACCGTGCACATCCATGGCGTCAATGATGCACTGGCGGTTGACTTCGGTCAGGTGGTATTTGTTGATGGCTGACAGTACGCCTGGTTTCTCACCCTGATCGAGCGCTATCAGTGTCAATAGCCGCGCCGCGTCCATCCGGTATGTCCGGCCGCCTATCCTTGCGAGCGGTTCTTCAATACCGCCAAAACTTCCGATGGGCACATCAAACTGGGTGCGAATCCGCGCGTATGCGCCCGTCAGCAACGATGACATTTTACCGCCGGCGGCACCCAGGGATGGCAGCGAGATGGCGCGTCCGGACGCCAGGCTTTGCATCAGCATGCGCCAGCCTTGCCCGAGACGTTCCTGGCCACCGATGACCCAGTCCATCGGAATGAAAACGTCAGTACCGCAGGTGGGCCCGTTCATGAATACCGACCCGATCGGCATATGGCGGTTGCCGATTTGGACGCCGGGTGTACTGGTCGGAATCAATGCACAGCTGATACCGAGTTCCCTTGTGTCGCCGAGCAGGCCATCCGGGTCGTAGGCCTTGAATGCCAGGCCGAGCAATGTCGCGACCGGCGCCAGTGTAATGTAGCGTTTATCCCAGCTGAGTCGTAAACCCAGTACCTCCTTACCTTCAAATACATCCCTGCAAACGATGCCCCTGTCCGGCATGGCGCCCGCATCTGACCCGGCCAGCGCAGAAGTCAGGGCAAAACAGGGAATTTCCTCGCCGCGGGCGAGGCGCGGCAGGTAATACTGCTTTTGCAGGTCGGTGCCGTAATGTAAGAGCAACTCACCCGGACCGAGGGAGTTGGGGACCATGATGGTGACCGCCGCCGTGACATTACGGCTGGCAATTTTCATGATCACTGCGGAATTGGCCTGCGCGGAAAACTCCAGACCACCGTACTCCTGCGGAATGATCATGCTGAAAAAGCGGTTGTCACGGATGAACTGCCAGACCGTTTCGGGGAGGTCCATCTGTTTTTCGGCGATTTCCCAGTCGTCGAGCATCAGGCACAACTCCTCGACCGGTCCGTTCAGGAATGCGCGTTCGCGTTCACTCAAGGCCGGTGCCGGGTGTCGCAGCAGGCGGCGCCAGCGGGGCTTGCCACTGAACAGCTCGGCATCCCACCAGACGGTGCCGGCTTCGAGAGCCTCGCGTTCGGTGGATGACAGTTTCGGCATGACTTTTCGATAAACGCTGAACAGCCTGTTACTGATAAACAATCTGCGCAGTGGCTTGATGGCGAAGCTGGCGAGGCTGACGGTTGCGATACCCAGCGACCAGCGGAACCAGCCGGGGATCTCAAGAAAGTGGCGGAGTTCGGTGAACGCGAAAGTCAGGCCGGCGAGAATGGCAATGGAGATCAATAAAGGGATGCGGTAGTACGCCAGAAGAAGTACGGAGAATATGAGCAAAACCAAAAAAAGAACGGTCATACATGTC
>JBFZEL010000445.1:0-7005 GCA_041306925.1 Lysobacterales bacterium | reverse complement strand
AGCCAGCAGGCGGCCAGTGCCGTCTCTGCGAAAGCGCTCGGCTGTTGTTGCCCTGACATGTTGACCGGCAAAGGGCTGTGTTGACCGGATGTCCGCGAGAATTCTTTGGCCAACCAGGCGGTCTGGCGGTCATCAAACTTTCGTGCAATGACTCCGGCACATTCGAGCGGATCAAAACCGAGTTGGCGAGCCAGGGCCAGGTTGTCACGCACCAGCCATTCACGGGTGATGACGCCGTCACGGATTTCACAATCCGCAATGTTCGTGATCCGCAGCTGTTTTCCGCTGGCCCTGCCGAACGGATGATCACCAAGGTGGGTCATGGGACTGGTGATACGGTGCGAGGAAAAACCATTTTTGGCCGTACCGCAGGCAATGACATCATCTGCCAACAGCAATCGGTCGGGAAAGCTCTCCAATGTTGCACGGGTGCCGCTGACCATTGCCGCGGCGCCCGTAGTCATGCCCTCCAGGCTGTACACCTGGACGTCTTCGGCATAGTAATCGTGGATTTTTTCAACCTGGCGCTGCTCCCAGATTTCGAATGTTATGCCAAGGATGAAATCCACCAGGTCGCTCCCGGAACCATAGCTTTCATTTCGGCCATCCGTTTTGAAGATTGCCTGGGTGGTACGAGAAGTGCCAGTCATTTCAGCTCCCTATTCTTGTTGAGCTTGCTGTCCGTGTATGAAGACGTATCACGGAACGAATATACTTCGAAATCATTATCTAATCAATTAAATGATTATACTAGTTTAAAAATACATATATTAAATCTAATTAACAAGCAGATACGATATTTTAACTAAATGATTTCGCAGTCTAAATATTGTCTAACATGAACATGTTTTCGCGAGGCTTGGGCATGCCTTCGAACGGTTACTGCAGCCCGGGTTTCCGCTTCAGCAGGCATCCGCCGGCTGCCCGCAAGCGCTGGCAGCAACGACTCGCCCGGCCCTGGTCCGGTTTTCCTGCATATATTTGATCAAAATAAGACTACGAATGCAATAAATTTGAGATGTTTATCAATATGACATAGATCAAAATAACTCAAATAGTTGTTTTTCGTGCTTAATAATCAATTGACTTCGACGTCATAAAGTATGTAATCTTTTTATGCAGACATGATTTGGGCTGCGGTTTTTTTATTTGGTCACATAGGAATGATCCATGAGCATCAATGACATCCTGTACGATGCCATCGTTTTCGGTGAACGCGAAGTTGTAATCGAACAGGTACAAAAGGCAGTAGATGACAACGAGGATGTTGTAGAACTTCTCAATGTCACGATGATTCCCGCGCTCCGGGAAGTGGGCAACCAGTTTTCCAGCGGTGAGATTTTCGTGCCGGAAATGCTGGTGTCGGCGCGGGCGATGCAGGGTGGTATCGATATCATTGAGCCCCTGCTGGCATTATCAGGTCACGAACCGGTTGCGAAAGTCGCGATCGGGTCCGTCAAGGGTGATTTGCACGATATCGGTAAAAACCTGGTCGTAATGATGCTCAAGGGATCCGGTTTTGAAGTCGATGACCTCGGTGTGGACTGCCGGCTCGAACATTTCAAGGCGGCTGCGGAGCGGGGCGCCAGGGTGATATGCCTGAGCGCACTGCTGAGCACCACCCGGGAAGAAATGCGGCCGGTTACGCAGTACTTTAAAAATAACACCGACGTCAAGATCGTCGTCGGTGGCGCGGTGATTACGCAGGAATTCGCCGATAATATTGGCGCCGACGCCTATGGTGTCGATGCATCCGATGCCGTCCGCGCCGTGCGGGAGAGTCTGTCACTGGACGTTGCGACGGCCAGGTGACAGGCGCCAGCCGATGCCAACGCCATCATCCAGGCTTACCAGCAAGGCACGCGCCGGGCTTGATGCAATACTCGCACCCGGATCCGTTTTCGAACAACTGGCCACCGGCTTTCATTTCGTCGAAGGCCCGGCCTGGCATCCCGGGCAAAAGACGCTGGTATTCAGTGACATCATCGGCGACACCATGTATCGCTGGTCGGCCGTTGGCGGTGTCAGCGTTTTTAAAAAGCCCAGTCACATGGCCAATGGCAATACCTGGGACCGGGAGGGACGGTTGCTCAGTTGCGAGCACGCCACCAGTCGTGTCAGCCGGACTGGACCTGGTGAGACCTACGAAGTCCTGGCCTCCCATTTCGATGGCCGCGAACTGAACAGCCCCAACGACATCGTCGTCGGCAGAAACGGCAATATTTTCTTTACCGACCCGAATTCAGGCCGGGGCGCCCGTTATGGAGTGGAACGCCCGCAGCAACTGGGCTTCCAGGGCGTGTTCAAGCTTGACCCGCTGAGCCGTGAACTGACGCTTCTCGCCGATGACTTTTCCAAACCCAACGGCCTGTGTTTTTCACATGACGAATCGCGTCTGTTCATCAACGACACCGACCGGCAGCACATCCGTGTTTTTGACGTGATGGATGATGTCACCCTTGGCAACGGTCGTCTGTGGGCCAGCGTCGATGGCGCCTACCCCGGCGTCGCGGACGGCATGAAGCTCGACGCTGCAGGCAACCTTTACTGCTGCGGGTCAGGTGGCATACACGTATTTGATCCGGACGGTTTGACGCTGGGTGTCATCCGGACACCGGAGGTTGCCGCCAATTTCACCTGGGGCGGCGAAGGATTGAGCGAACTGTTCGTCACCGCCACCCATTCCATTTACCGCCTCACCGTAACAGTCCCGGGGCGGTTTCCATTCATCCCGGCAGACCACGGTTGCTGAAAGGGCAGGAGCGCAAGAAGCAGACATGAGTAGCAAATCATTCAAGGTAACGGCCGAATCCCTGTCGAATTACATAACGGCGATATTCCAGGGCGCCGGTTGCAGCAGCGCGGACGCCCGGGACATGGCCGAATGCCTGGTGCAAACCAACCTCTGGGGTATCGATTCCCACGGTGTCTTAAGGACTCCGGAATACCTGAAGAGATTCCAGAACGGCGCGATGAACAATCGGCCAGACATCAGGACATTGCAATCCGGCGGCAGCCTGGAAGTCATGGATGCGGATAATGCCGCGGGTTACGTGGCCGGCAGGGCGGCCATGGCGCGCGCCATCGAGTTGGCCCAAACGGGCAACATCGCCGCAGTTGGCATCATCAACAGCAATCACTGCGGCGCCGCTTCTCTTTATGCCCGCATGGCGCTGGAACACAGCATGATCGGTATCGCGATGTCCAATGTCGCACCGAATATGGTTGCACCGGGCGGCAGCAAGCCGATCACGGGTAACAACCCCATCGCGGTTGCCGTACCCACATTCGGTGAGTTTCCATTCGTCTTCGATATTTCCCTGTCGGCGGTATCAGGCGGAAAAATCCTGGTCGCGGCAAAAAACGGCGAGCAGATTCCGCTTGGCTGGGCCACCGACCGGGAAGGGCGCCCTACCACTGATCCGAATGTCGGTTTCAAGGGTTTCCTCTTGCCGATGGGTGGACACAAGGGATTCGGTCTTTCCCTGCTGGTGGATATCCTTTGCGGTGTCATTACCGGTGGCAGTTTCCAGCACCACTTGAAGAGTATGTACGTCTATCCGCAGGACCCCAGCAACACCGCGCACCTGATGTTGGTGATCAATCCGCTGTGCCTGTTGAACCGGCAGGAACTGAAGGAGCGCATGGCCGAGTTTTTTGACACCGTCAAGCACTCGCCGATGTGGGATGCGCAGGGTGAAATGCTGCTGCCGGGCGAAATCGAATACCGCATGGAAAAGGAGCGGCGCGCATCCGGTATCCCGATACCGGCCCCGCTTTACGAAGAACTGTTACAACTTGGCAGGAACATGAACCTGGACGCCGCTCTCGGTTTGGTATCCGTTTCGGATAACGGCTAAATGCAATTTGGCATCCAGGGTTTATTAAACATAGAAACAGGAGAGTTAAGGTGAGCAAGAAAGAGAGATCTTCCGTATGGTTCCACGAAGTTTCAGCCCCCGACCTGGTCGAATACGCAACCACGGTCAATGATGTGGCCATCCTCCCGTTGGGCGCCATTGAACAGCACGGGCCACACTGCCCCTGTGCAGTGGATGCCTTCAACGCCATGGGCATGGCCGAACTGATCGCCAAAAAAACCGGCGCAACCGTGCTTCCCTGTCCGATGTATGGATCACACCCTTACCACCACTGGGGTGTCCACGGAACCATCCCGCTGCGGTTTGAAACCCATATTGCATTGGTCGAAGACATCATCAATGGTGCGGTGGTTGCCGGTTTCAAGAAATTCATCATCCTGTCCGCGCATGGACAGGTTTCATCAACGATAGTCGCCGTGCATAAGTTGGGTATCCAGGGCCGTTTCGTATTGTCGCTGCACTGGTACGATTTCCTGCGTGACAGCCAGGACGTCCTCGAAGACGCGATGTGGCACGCCGACGAGGCTGAAACTTCCGTCGGTCTCTATCTCTACCCCAAATACATCGACATGAGCCGGGCCGAAGCCGGTTCGGCCACCCCGTTGATTAATCCGAAATGGAAGATCGCCCCTGGCATGATGCCCAAACCCGGCCAGATGTATCACTTTGAGGGAACCTTTGCATTGCCCGAGAAACTGGAGGGTGGCAACGGGGTTGTTGGTGATCCGACCAAGGCCACCCGTGAAAAAGGTGAAAAGCTCGTCACGCGCCTGGTTGACCACGTCAGCCTGTTGATCGACGAAATCATGGCGCAGTACCCGGTTGGCACCCAGCCGCAGACAGCCTGAGACGGAGCAACCCGATGGCAGAGCAAATCAGCAGCAGGCCAAGAATAGGATTGATGACCTTTGGTGACGAGCGCGATTATATGTGGGAGGGCTACTTCGGTGGCCTGACCATGCCACGCCACGAGGAGGCCAGGGAGTATCTCGGCAGTCTGCCATTGGAAGTGATCGCCTTTGCTGACTGCGCCCGTTCAAAGCAGGTGGTTGACCGGCAGGTGAAAGAGTTGAAGGCGGCCGGTGTGGAGGCGCTGTTCGCGCATACGCCTTGTTGGTCGACTCCAAATATCGTCGTTCGCGCGGTCCAGGGTCTGGGCTTGCCCACGGTGATCATGACAAGCAAGAGCGCCGCGACCCATGGAATGGTCGGGATGTTCGGTGCAGCCGGGACCCTGTCCCAGGTGGGTGTCGAGCACATCAGGATAAGGGATGATTTCGGCGCGCCCGTGTTTGCAGAAAAGATGCTGCCGTACTTCCGCGCAGCCTCTGTCAAGGCGCGTCTGCGTGGCCGCGTGATGGGTCTTTTCGGTGGCCGTTCCCTGGGTATCGATACGGGAACATTTGATCCGATGCAGTGGCGCCGGCAATTCGGTGTGGACGTGGATCACATCGACCAGCTGGAAATCGTACGGCGCGCTGAGCTCATCGAGCCGCAACGCGCTGAAAAAACGCTGGCCTGGATGAAGCAGCAGTTTGCCTCCATCGCCTTTGATGGCAAAAAGCTGACCGAAGAAAAACTCGGATTCCAGGCCCGTTGCTATCTCGCCAACAAGGATATCAACGCGGAAAAAGGCCTGGATTTTATCTCGGTCAAGTGCATGACGGAGCTATCGGACCATTATGTTCCACAATGCATATCGGCAGCGCTGATGCCCGGCCCCTACGATGCGGAAGGTGCAAAACAACCCTGTTCGATGTCCTGCGAGGCCGATGGCGACGGTGCCTTGAGCATGGAAATACTCAAGCTGGTTTCCGGTGGCGGCTCAACCCTGTTTGCCGATGTCAGCCACATGGACGTGGACAAGAAAATTCTGTATCTGCCGAACTGTGGTGGTATGTGTTCCTGGTTTGCGGGTCGTTCAGACAGGTCTGAAGATAACCTCGGCAAGATTGAACTGCGCCCTTCGGTCCGGCCCGGTGGTGGTGCCATCACCTATTTTACGGCCGCTCCCGGTCCTGTGACGCTGGCGCGCCTTTACCGTGTTCATGGCCAGTACCGGATGGCCATCATTCCCGGCGAGGTTATTAACCTCGCTGCGGATGACCTCGCGTCGTTTATAAAGCAGCGCGGCAAACACCAGTTACCGACCGCGTTCGTCAAGGTCGAAGCCGACCTGGATCACCTGGTTGATGAATTCGGCTCCAATCATATCTCGGGTGTGGCCGGCAGCTGGGTGCGCGAACTGAAAATCCTTTGCGAAATGCTTGAAATCGAGCCCGTCGTAATGGATGGAAACTTCTGAAACGAAGCAATCATAACCGGACAAAAAACCATGATGACACCAAGAGAATGTTTCCATGCAGCGATGAACCACCGGCAACCCGATCGCCTGCTGATCGATATGGGCAAACACATCGGCTCCATCCACCGCAAGGCCTATGCCAGGCTCAAGGACTACCTCGGTGACGAAAGCATGGTCAACGGTGAGCTGATCCTGGACCGCATGGCCCAGACCGTGGTCCCGGATGAATCGCTGCTGCAACGATTTGATATCGATTTCCGCTGGGTGGTGCCCAACTGGGTGCAGGTTACCGAGCGTGCAGACGTGCCGGGCTATATCGACATGTGGGGCGTACCCTACAAGGCCACCGAAGACCGCGACCACTATGTCGTTGACGGTGCCCCGATGCGACCGGCCACGATCGCAACACTCGACGATTACCAGTGGCCGGATGCAAATGATCCGGCACAGTTCAAGGGTCTGCGCGAACGGGCAAAATTCCTTTATGAAAACACCGATTACGTCATCGGTGCGGATGCGATCAAGGCCGGTATCCTGATGAACGCCTTGCAGTTACGCGGCTATGACCAGTTCTTCATGGATCTTGCCATTGACAAACCTTTCGCCGAAGCCCTGATGGACAGGATCCTGGTGACGCTGAAAGCCATGTGGACCCGCTACATGGAAGAGGTTGGTCCCTACGTGCAGCTGGTCTACCTGACCGATGATTATGGCTCACAGTCATCTTTGCTGATCTCGCCGCGGATGTTCAGGCAGTTGATCAAACCGAGGATCAAGGAGCTGAATGACCACATCAAGAGTCTCGCCGATGTGAAGATC
>JBFZEL010000444.1:0-4413 GCA_041306925.1 Lysobacterales bacterium | reverse complement strand
GTGCTTCTTTCCGGGAGATGACCTTGTCCTTCACCAGCTTTGCCAGCGACGCATCCAGCAAAAGTTGTCCCTGGCCACCACCGGTTTGCAGGATCGACTTGATCTGGTAAGTGCGGTTCTCACGGATCAGGTTTGCGGTCGCGTTGTTGTTGAGCATGACTTCAAGCGCCGCGACCTGGCCACGGTCGTCACTGCGCTGTACCAGTCGCTGGGAAATGACGACTTTAAGCGATTCTGACAGCATCCTGCGAATCTGGCTCAACTGGTCCGGCGGAAACACGCCGAGCAAGCGGTTGATGGTGCGAATGGCGTTGGAAGTGTGCAGTGTCGCCAGCACCAGGTGGCCGGTTTCAGCCGCGGTCACGGCCAGTGAAATGGTTTCGAGATCACGCAACTCGCCGATGACGATGACGTCGGGGTCTTCCCGCAGGGCCGCCCGCAAGGCCGTTGGAAACGAGCCGGTCTGGTAGCCGATTTCGCGCTGCGTGACGTTGCACTCGGCGGCCGGGTAAACGTATTCGATCGGGTCCTCAATCGTGAGGATATGATCCGGGCGGTTCTCGTTGATCAGGTTCACCATCGCGGCCATGGTTGAAGACTTGCCGCAACCTGCCGGGCCGGTGAATAGAACCAGGCCCTGGTGGAACTCGGTGAAGCGCTTGAAATCCTCGGGCAGGCCGAGTTCAGCCAGTGTCGGTGGTTTGAGCTTGATGGCCCGGAAAATGGCGTCGTAGCCACGCCGTTGTTTGTAGACGTTGGCGCGAAATCGCCCGACAGCGGGTATCTCGCAGGCAAAATCCACCTGGAAGTTGTCCTGCAGACTTTTGAGTTGCGCCTCATCCATGATCGACGTGATGAGACGTTCACACTCCTGCGCACTCAGTACATGCGCAGAGGCGTTACAAATTTTACCAGCGTGTCGGACCAGCAGGGTCGAACCACTGTGCACGTGCAGGTCGCTGGCACGCTGTTCAATCGTTTGCTGCAGCAGGTTGCGCAGCGTCACACCGGGTGCATAGTCCAGCAGAAGAGGTCTGGCGGTGTGTGTGGAGGTGTCGGTCTCGGCCCCTGTGACCGCGTGCAACGCTGCCGGTGGCATCGTCTCAGCAATGGGTACCGGTCTGACTGCGGGTTTGGCAAACGCTGCCGGTGTCCCCCAGGTCTTGCCCTGCAAATGAGCGAGGACCGGGGATAGCCTCGCCTGGTCGAGTACCGCGCTCATGCTGAGCGGACCGGGCCAGGTGAAAATGTGGCCGCCAGGTGAATGGCGGAGGCTACGGTCTTTAAGCAGGACTTGCAAAGCCTGGACAAGATTATCATGCAGGTATTCCTTTACCGTTGTTTTGTTGTCTGAACTTCCCTGTCAGAGTATGCAACACATACCTCAACGCGAAGATTTATACATCATCCGAAGCGCGTCATCTGCTGTCAGAAATGACAGTTCTTGTTCCTGTCAAAACCATTGCGCTGTTCCCGGCTTATCGGTATAAATACGGTATGGACACGAAAGTCCAGACACGCCTCCACCCCGGCTGGGTTTTGGAGCTGTTGCAGCCAGACGCGTATCCCCATGCGGTTGGCGAGATAAGTCTCATTGAAACCCACATCTCGTGGGTTTTTTTAACTGGAAAATTCGCCTATAAAATCAAGAAACCGGTCGACCTTGGTTTCCTTGACTTCACCAGCCTCGAGGGCCGGAAGTTCTTCTGCGAGGAGGAATTGCGTCTGAACCAGCGCACTTCGACCGACTTCTACCTCGGTGTCGTGCCGATTGGCAGCGTCGATGGTCGTGCCAGGATCGGCTCGCTGCCTGCGGTTGAATACGCCGTCCTTATGCGGCAATTTGCCCCCGCTGCAAGGCTGGACCGCAGACTTGCCGCGCAGCGCGTCACGACCGCGGAATTGCAGAAGCTGGCGCGGTTGCTGGCCGCGTTTCACCAACAGTTGCCGCCGGCGACAGGTATACCGCCGGAGCAGGCCGCAGAACGGGCCAGCGCTCCTGCCCTGAACAACTTCGAGCACATCCGCGGCAGCCATATCAGCGCAGTTTCACGCAGACAGATCGACACCATCCGAAAGTGGACCCGGGAACAGGCAGAGATACTGCAACCGGTGTTTATACAGCGTGCAGCCCGGGGATCTATCCGCGAGTGTCACGGCGACCTGCACCTGGCCAACCTGTTTGAACGGGATGGCTGCATCTACCCCTACGACAGCCTGGAGTTCGATCCAAAACTGCGCTGGATCGACCCGGTCAGCGACATCGCTTTCCTGGTCATGGACCTGACGGCGCGCGGCAGAACGGACCTGGCATACGTTTTCCTCAATACCTGGCTGGAGGAAACCGGTGATTACGACGGCCTCTCGGTGCTGCGCTTCTACCTTGTCTATCGCAGCATGGTCCGGCTCAAGGTCGCCGCCATCCAGACCCGGCTCCTGCACGAGGATGCCAGGGGCGAGCACGCCATCGAGGCCAGTCACTATCTCGAACTGGCCCGCGCGCTGGTGAAAAAGCCGGCACACCCCCGGCTGGTGCTCATGCATGGCTTGTCGGGCTCGGGGAAAACACATACCAGCGCCAAACTGATGACCGCCCTGCCGGCCATACGTATCCGCAGTGACCTGGAACGCAAGCGCATGCATGGACTGCCGCGGCAGCTTCACGGGGCTGCGGACACCGATGCGGACCTGTACTCCCTCGCCAACACCGAACGAACCTACACGAGGCTCGCGAGCGAGTGCGAAACCGGGCTCAACGCCGGTTTCAACATGATTGTGGACGCGACGTTTTCCAAGCGTCAATGGCGTAGCCATTTTCTTGACCTTGCGCGTGGTCTCAACGCCAGGCCCGCCATCCTGGTGTGCAGCGCACCGGTCCGGACGCTCAAAGCACGTCTCCGGCGCCGCGCCGCGGCAGGACTGGATGAATCGGATGCCGACCCGGCCGTGCTCGAACAACAACTGGCCCATTTCGAACCGCTCGATCCGGCAGAATATGCCGTTGCGGTCAGGGATCCGCATGAGCTTGCAAAATGAGCCCTTAACCAACCCGCCGTTTGCCTGCCTGCGATTGTCTGCCAGGTTGAATTTGAGCTGTCCTCCCTTATCTCATTAACTGACAGGAGAGATAATTTACCTGTAATCCGCACGACTTTCGGGAATGAATTCGCCATGACTGACTTCAAACAATTGCGGCAGAGAATGATTGATTATCAATTGCGCGCCCGCGGCCTGCGTGATCAAACTGTACTCGATGCAATCAATGCCGTGCCGCGTGAGGAATTCGTACCCGCTGCATTGGTTGAGTCTGCCTACAGTGATACCCCGCTGCCGATTGCTGCCGGCCAGACAATTTCCCAGCCCTATATCGTCGCTCTGATGACGGACGCGCTCGAGCTCAAATTCGGTGAGCGCGTACTGGAGGTGGGGACAGGTTCCGGCTATGCCGCCGCGATCCTGGCGGAGATTGCCGGTGAGGTCTACACCATTGAGCGGCACAAAATACTCGCAGACAATGCACGCACGAGACTCCGGGCCATGGGCTATGACAGGATCCACGTTTTGCATGGTGACGGCAGCCTGGGCTGGCCTGAGCATGCGCCCTTTGACGCTATCGTGGTTGCGGCAGCCGGACCGGGAGTACCCGCACCCCTGAAACAACAACTGGCCATCGGCGGACGCCTGGTCATACCGGTTGGCTGCAACCTGTACACGCAGACGCTGCTCCGTGTCAGGCGGGTAAGTGCGCATTCTTACCAGCAGGACGATCTCGGTGGTGTCCGCTTCGTCCCCCTGATCGGGGCCGCAGGCTGGCAGGACGAAAACCAGGGATAGGCGCAGGATTTGTGCCGGGGCAGCCCGGGTCAGCGGCGCTGGGCTGGGTATCGGCGTTGGCGGACTGACGTGTACAAACCGGCCCGGCCTATCGATACCCGTCAACCGGTCGACCGCCCCTTCCAGTGTTTTACGACCGGCAGGCGTGAGTGAGCCTCACGGCTGGCCTGCGGGCTGATACCGGGATATTCCTCCAGTTCATCACCCAGGATACGGGCGACCGGCAGCCCGTTTTCCAGCAGGATGCGGTTGGCGGTCGTCGCCGGGGTCTTCGCACCGGGGACGATCAAGCCACCCAGGTTTAACGGGTCGCAGGCGCTGATCACGGTGAACACGGGTTTGCCATTGGTGTCCGCCGGCTGGCGCAGTAAGCCGAGTGCCTCAGGCAGTGCGAACTGTTCGCCGGAGAAACCGTCGACGAAACGCCCACCGTGCACTTCGCCGCGGTCCTCCATTCTTCTGAAGTACTGCAGCAGTTCCCGCCACGGTGGCAGCAGCGTCTCCCTCTGTATGACCGCCCGGAATACAACCCCGTAGCGACGTAACAGGGACTGGCAGATAACGGCCTGCCGCTGTTCG
>JBFZEL010000443.1:0-8047 GCA_041306925.1 Lysobacterales bacterium | reverse complement strand
AACTCCTATTACGTTCCCCACGGCAGCAAATGGCCGATCGTAGGCTCACTGGGCATGATCACCATGCTGGCCAGCGCGGCCAACTGGATGAATGGTTCGGCCGCCGCCGAGTGGACTTTCTGGTTGGGTCTGGCAATCATCATCTTCATGTTGTTCGGCTGGTTCCGAACCGTCATACACGAAAGCGAGTCCGGCATGTACAACAGCCAGGTTGATGGTTCGTTCCGTCTTGGCATGACCTGGTTTATCTTTTCCGAAGTGATGTTTTTTGCGGTCTTTTTTGGCACCCTGTTTTACGTACGCGCCCTGGCCGTGCCATGGCTCGGCGGAGAAGGAATAGGCGCTTCAACCAATGAACACCTTTGGCCGGGCTATATGCCAGTATGGCCAACCAACGGCCCCGCCGATATCGGCGGGGAATTCCATACGATTCCCGCGTTCGGTGTGCCTTTTATCAACACCCTGATTCTCTTGAGTTCCGGCCTGACCATAACCCTGGCCCATCACGCGCTGAAAAAGGAACAGCGTAAAGCGCTGGTATTATGGCTGGCGGCGACGGTCGCACTGGGTTTTATCTTCGTTGGATTTCAGGCAGCCGAATATCATGAAGCGTATACCGAGCTGGGCTTGACCCTGGGCACGGGCATCTACGGTGCGACATTTTTCATGTTGACCGGCTTCCACGGCATGCATGTAACCCTCGGCGCCATCATGCTGACCGTTATCATGTTTCGCAGCATGAAGGGTCACTTCAAACCCAACCATCACTTCGCATTTGAAGCGGTCGCCTGGTATTGGCACTTTGTTGACGTTGTCTGGCTGGGACTGTTTATTTTCGTCTACGCACTCTGAACCAGCCCGGTCAGGAAGGATACGGCACAGCCCGCAACAAGCGGGCTTTGTTTATCCATAAAGCAGTTAATTTCACGCGGTAAAGGGTTTACTATCCGCCTGTGCCATACCTGACCGGACCGCCCGAAGGTTCGATCCAGCCCAACTGAAACATGATGTAAAGAAGCAGAAGCAGAAACAGGGAAAGGCCAATTCGCCACATCAGACGATGCAGTGTACGTTCACCCTCTCCCTTATCCCTGACCATGAATACAAATGCCGATCCCAAAGAATAAAGGATGACCACAAGGAAAAAAACGATGACGGCTTTGGCTAACATGGCTGAATTCCAGTGCGGAAAAGCCTAGAGTAAATATGCTTTCAGAAGTATTCAAGTCATTCCGGCCATCGAAGGCAGCAACGCTGGTTTTATTCCTGCTGGCATGCATATTTGCGTCATTGGGAACCTGGCAACAAAGACGTGCCGGGGAAAAACTGGTCATTGAGCAGCAACATCAAAACGCCCCGCAGTTGTCACTTGAGACCGCTATAGCACGGAACAGCCGTTTTTCAATCATAGAAGCTCGCGGCCAGTATGACGCGAACCGCCACATTCTGCTGGATAACCAAATCTGGCAGGGACGGGCGGGCATTTACGTGTTTACGCCTTTTTTTACCACCGAGGGCACGGCCATACTGATCAACAGGGGATGGCTGCCGCTCCCCCCGGATCGCAAAACCCTGCCCCGGATAACCACTCCTGCCGATGAAGTCGTGTTGAAAGGTATGCTCAACACGCCGCCGCTGCCAGGCCTTGTACTTGGTTCGGCTGACCGGCTCGGGCGGGCACAGTGGCCTCAACTGGTGACCTATCTGAACCTGCCGGATATTTCTGCAACCCTGGGAACGCCTTTGGAAAACTGGGTGGTACAATTGGCAAAAACTGAACCGGGCGGATTTGACGGGCGGAACTGGCAAGCCGTTTACATGAGTTCCAGCCGTCACCAGGGATACGCGGTGCAGTGGTTCGCCCTGCTGGCCGCCTGTGCAGTCATGTGGGTTTTTCTCGGCTTAAGAAAACAAACTGGAATTAAAAAATGAGCCTTTCCCGTCAGCAATTAACACTCCTGGGTATATTTGCCCTTTTTCTGGGTCCTGTTCTGCTGGTCATGTTGATGCGTTCATCCTGGTGGCAATATCAACCCAGCGGCATGCAGAACAATGGTCACCTGGTACAACCGCCGGTTAGTCTCGGGCTTGGTCAAACACAGGGTATCGATACCAAATGGCTCATTCTTCATGTACTTGAGCAGCCATGCGATCAGGAATGTATCGATTACATCACCGCCTTACGACAAATCCACCGGGCCGCAGGCAGGAACTCCGATCACCTTGCCATCGTGCTATTGAGCGCTACTGAAGCCGAACCGGCGTTGCGAGCGACGCTGGAAGCAATTTATCCGCAATTCAATTTTGTTGTGGACTCTGAAAACACGCTGTTAGACACACTGGCGTCGATCAATACAGCCATCACCGCGGAACCGGCAGACATCGTCACCTACATACTCGATCCGATGCGCAATGTGGTACTTGCCTATCTGACCAGCACCAGCCCAGCCGATATACACAAGGATCTCAAACGACTGCTGAAGTGGTCTGACCAGGAGGGCAATTCATGATGCAAACCATGCACAGGCTGGCGATGCTCACCGCAATCCTTGCTTTCTGCGTGATCGTCCTGGGGGCATGGGTACGCCTGTCCCACGCCGGTTTGGGTTGCCCGGACTGGCCTGGCTGTTATGGCCAGCTCACCTGGCCCGTTGCCGACAAGGAGATTCAGACAGCAAACCAGGCTTTTCCGGATCGACCCTTTGAATCCAGCAAGGCATGGCGGGAAATGACCCACCGTTATCTTGCAGGCATCCTCGTACTGCTGGTTTTCGCGATGAACTGGTTATCCTGGCGCGGCCCGGAGGCGCTGCACAAATTCAGGCGATTGACCACGGCTTTGGCCGTGCTGATCATATTCCAGGCTCTTCTGGGTATGTGGACCGTTACCTTGAAGCTGAAGCCAATTATCGTCATGGCGCATCTGCTCGGTGGGTTGACGACTTTTTCCCTCGTCCTGTGGTTGCTATTTTCAAGCCGCAGGCAATTTTCAGATCATCCGAGCATGGCGGTTCGCAGGATGCGTGACCCGATCATCATTGCGCTCATTGTGCTCGGCGTGCAAATTGCACTGGGTGGCTGGACCAGCGCGAATTACGCGGCGCTTGCCTGCCCGGATTTTCCAACCTGCGCAGGTCAATGGTGGCCGGAAGCCAATTTCAGGGAAGGGTTTATCCTGTGGCGTGAAATCGGCGTGGACTATGAAGGTGGCTTGCTGGATGGGCCCTCACGGGTCGCGATACATCTTACCCACCGGATCGGTGCGATTGTAACCGTGCTGGTTTTACTCACACTGGCATTGCGCGCGCTGAAAATTCCACGCTTGCGAAGCGGCGGTCAGGTACTCATGAGCCTGGTCCTGCTGCAGTTCACGCTCGGCATTCTGAACGTTGTCCTGTACTTGCCGCTATCCAATGCGGTTGCTCATAATGCGGGCGCGGCGCTGTTACTGGCGACCTTGTTGGGTCTGCTGAACAAAACCTCAAACCGTGCTGCCTGACACCGTGTCCAGGACCTTTTACCAGTACCTGGAACTGTGCAAACCGCGCGTCGTTTTCCTGATTGTGTTTACCGCCGTGGTTGGAATGTTCCTGGCGGTTGCCGGTTGGCCCCCCTTGATCCCCTTGTTAACCGGCACACTGGGAATCGGCCTGGCAGCCTCTTCCGCGGCTGCCATCAATCATCTGCTGGATCATCGCATTGACGCGCAGATGGCGCGCACAAAACGCCGTCCTCTCGCCAGCGGAAAATTGACGCAGAAAAATGTCCTGGTGTTTGCGCTGGCGCTTGGTCTGCTCTCCATGATGATATTGATTCTGTGGGTCAACCCGTTGACCGCAATGCTGACATTTCTTTCCCTGATCGGCTACGCGATCGTTTACACCGTCTGGTTGAAACGCGCTACTCCGCAGAACATCGTGATTGGCGGTGCTGCCGGTGCTGCCCCACCTGTTCTGGGCTGGACCGCCGTAACCGGCAGCCTTGATCCACATGCTTTATTGTTGTTCCTGATCATATTTGTCTGGACACCTCCGCATTTCTGGGCGCTTGCAATCTACCGCAAAGATGAATATGCGCTGGTCGACATACCCATGCTGCCGGTAACCCATGGCGTGGCCTTCACCCGCCTGCAAATCCTGCTTTATACCGTCCTGCTCGTCATTGTAACGACACTGCCCTATCTGACCCGTATGAGTGGGATTGTTTACCTCGCCGGCGTCAGTGTTCTGAACCTCGGTTTCCTGTGGTACGCCCTGCGCATGATGATCAGCAAAAACGTCCTGCTGCCGATGTATACATTCGCTTTTTCCATTACCTACCTGATGGTTTTATTCGTGTTTTTACTGGTTGATCACTACGTGAACCTGCTGCTGTAAGTTGGTTTTCAACAAATTTTAATAGGCGTAAAATGCGCTCTCCCCACAACCCATAACGAGTCTCGTGATGCCGATTGAACCCAACCGAACCGCTCCCGCTGCAAAATCAGCATTGACAGAACTGGAAGACCACGCGGCATTTATACGCCGACATATCGGACCGGATGATGCACAAATCAGCCTGATGCTGGGTGCTCTCGGCGTTGATTCCCTGGATGTCCTGATAGAGAGCACACTGCCGCGGTCCATCCAGATGGACGGTCCGTTGGCGTTGCCGGAGGCACAAAACGAATCTGCGGTTCTGCACAGACTGCGTGAGATCGCTGATCTCAATATTCTGAAACACAGCATGATCGGTATGGGTTATCACGATACCATTACACCTCCTGTCATCCTCCGCAATATCCTGGAGAATCCCGGCTGGTACACTGCCTATACACCTTACCAGGCGGAAATCTCCCAGGGACGCCTGGAAGCCATGCTGAACTTTCAGCAGATGATCTGTGATCTGACCGGCATGCAACTGTCCAACGCCTCTTTGCTGGATGAAGCCACGGCGGCGGCAGAGGCCATGACCATGCTCAAGCGCGTCAACCGTAAAAACCACAGCATGCGGTTCTTCGTTGACCAGGGCACATTGCCACAAACACTGGATGTCATACGCACGCGCGCCGGGCACGTCGGTTTTGAAGTAATTACCGGGAACCCGGCAGAGGCGTTGGGCGATGGCGATTATTTTGGTGGCCTGATCCAATACACGGCCGCAAATGGCGAAGTCAATGATATCGAACCATGGATCAAAGCAGCACATGACAACGGTGTGTTGGTTGTGGTCGCTACCGACCTGCTGAGTCTCGTACTGTTAAAACCGCCGGGAGAAATGGATGCCGATATCGTCGTAGGCACATCCCAGCGCTTTGGTGTTCCGATGGGATTCGGCGGCCCGCACGCAGCCTTTTTTGCTACCAGGGACGATTTCAAGCGCTCGGTTCCCGGGCGAATCATCGGCGTTTCCAAAGACCGCCAGGACAGACCCGCCATGCGAATGGCCTTGCAGACGCGCGAACAGCACATCCGTCGTGACCACGCGACCAGCAATATTTGCACGGCACAGGCATTATTGGCCGTGATGGCGAGCATGTACGCGGTTTATCACGGTGCAGAAGGGCTGCAACGTATTGCACGGCGCATACACCGACTCGCGAGCCTGCTGGTCACCGGTCTCGGGTCCCTGGGATATGAGTCAGCCAATAAAGCCTGGTTTGATACCGTGACAATTCATATGCCGGATGAGCAGGCGGCGGCTGTTCTCCGCCGCGCACAGGAGGCCGGAATCAACCTGTTCAAGGGAAATGGCGGACTCAGTATCAGTATCAATGAAAAAACCACGCGTGATCACATCACGAGGCTTTGGAGCGTGTTTGCCAACAGTGCCGAGACCGGCAATTTGTCCAGTTTGGACCAGTCGCTTGATCCGGGATTCACATCCATACCCGGACATTTACAACGCAGGACGGCATTTCTTACGCACCCGGTGTTTAACCGCTACCACTCTGAAACCGAGATGCTTCGCTATATCAAGCGGCTTGAAAACAAGGACCTGTCTTTAACCCATGCCATGATCTCCCTCGGCTCATGCACGATGAAACTGAACGCGACCGCAGAGATGATCCCCGTGACCTGGCCGGAATTCTGCGACATGCATCCTTTTGCGCCAGAGGAACAGACCAGCGGCTATCGCCAGCTGTTTCACGACCTTGAGACAATGCTGATTGCGTGCACCGGATACGCTGCGGTTTCACTACAGCCAAATGCCGGTTCACAGGGGGAGTATGCCGGTCTGCTGGCGATCAAGGGCTGGCACGCTTCGAGAAATGAAGGGCACCGCAACATATGCCTGATCCCGTCATCGGCGCATGGCACTAACCCCGCGAGCGCGGCGATGGCTGGCATGGAAATCGTCATTGTGAAATGTGACGATAACGGCAACGTGGATATAGAAGACCTGCGCGAGAAAGCTGAAAAACACGCAGCGGATCTTGCAGCGCTGATGATCACTTACCCTTCAACCCATGGTGTGTTTGAACAGAAAATCACGGCAATCTGTGACATCATCCATCAGCACGGCGGGCAGGTATATCTCGATGGCGCTAATTTGAACGCGTTGGTCGGATGCGCGGCACCGGGCAAATTTGGCGCGGATGTTTCGCATCTGAACCTGCACAAAACTTTTTGTATCCCGCACGGTGGAGGCGGACCCGGTGTCGGCCCGATCTGCACCGGTGCACACCTGGCACCTTTTTTGTCCGGTCATTCAGTGGTCAAAATTCCGGGGATTCCCGCAGCCAACGGCGCAGTTGCGGCCGCCCCCTGGGGCAGTGCCGGCATTTTGCCGATTACCTGGACATATATTGCGCTGATGGGCCGTGATGGCATGAAAAAGGCGACCCAGGTCGCCATTCTCAACGCCAACTATATCGCGCACAGGTTAGCGGCAGCCTTTCCGGTCCTCTACACCGGACCGAATGGCCGCGTGGCACATGAATGCATCATAGATTTACGACCATTCAAGCAGTCGAGCGGAATAAGTGAGGAGGACGTTGCCAAACGCCTGATCGACTACGGTTTCCACGCACCAACGATGTCTTTTCCCGTTCCGGGCACGTTGATGATCGAACCCACGGAAAGTGAATCGCTTTATGAAATCGACCGGTTCTGCGATGCCATGCTGTCCATTCATCGTGAGATCCAGTCCATTGAGAACAAGCAGATGGATGCCAACGACAACCCCCTGACCAATGCCCCGCACACCCAACTGGACCTGGTTGGAGACTGGAACCACCCTTACAGCAGGGAAACTGCTGCATTTCCGTCAGTTGCCCAATGGCACAGCAAATTCTGGCCGGCAGTTAATCGCATCGATAATGTTTACGGCGACCGGAACCTGTTTTGCAGTTGTCCGATGCCGGATGAATGGCAACTCGAAGACAGCGGTTCGTGAGACTGGTAAGAAAATTGCAGGTATAAAAAAAGGCCTCCGGAATGGAGGCCTTTGCATTTGATGAAACTGAACCTCAGGCGCTGAAACTTGCCCGGATCCTGTTCATTGCGTTAACTTCCAGTTGCCGGATACGTTCGGCAGAGACCCCGTATCGATCCGCCAGTGTTTGCAATGTTGCCTTGTCATCCGCCAGCCAGCGGCTGCGGATAATGTCCTGGCTACGTTCGTCAAGTTCATCCAGACCCTGGTACAACAGGTTGTGTTGATGATCCTGCATATCTGAATTTTCAAGACCGGCCTCGGGTCCTTCCGATCTGCTTTCAAGGTAAGCTGAGGGGCAAACATAGGGTTTGTCGTCATCATCTGAATCAGCCGACAGATCAAAACCGATATCCTGACCTGAAAGACGGGACTCCATTTCCAGCACAACCTCGGGGTTAACACCCAAATCCTCCGCTACCGTGTTGACCTCTTCCATACTGAGCCAACCGAGCCGCTTTTTGGACTTGCGCAGGTTGAAAAACAGTTTGCGTTGGGCCTTGGTCGTGGCCACTTTGACGATACGCCAGTTACGCAGGATAAACTCGTGTATCTCCGCGCGTATCCAATGCACTGCAAAAGAAACCAGGCGAACTTCACGTGCGGGATCAAATCGTTTGACAGCCTTCAT
>JBFZEL010000442.1:0-8969 GCA_041306925.1 Lysobacterales bacterium | reverse complement strand
TACGCTCTCAACCTTGCCTGCGTCTGAATTTCCAGCTACAGACCAATTTGAAGCCCTTGAAAATATTAATATTTCCGAGAGTCATCTGAAAAAAATGATGGATAAAACTTCGTTTGCAATGGCCAATCAGGACGTCCGTTACTATCTCAATGGTTTACTATTTGACTTTAGTAACCATCAGCTTAAAGCTATTGCCACTGATGGCCACCGGTTGGCAATTTGTGATCTTGAGGGCGCTGTGGACATCATGAGTGACCGGCAACTCATCGTTCCCAGGAAAGGCGTAATGGAGTTGACCCGCATGCTGTCGGATGGTGCAGATGATGTCACCCTGGCCATTGGCCGCAACCATATTCGTCTTGTCAAAGGTGAAACGACATTTACCTCGAAATTGATCGATGGTCGTTTTCCTGATTATAAAGCTGTCGTTCCGGTGGGTGCGGATAAGCAAATGCTCATTGACAGGGCGATTTTTATACACGCCCTGCAACGAGCAGCCATTCTTTCAAATGAAAAATACAAGGGTGTGAGACTGGAAGCCGAAGGATCTACCATAAAAATAATCGCCCACAATCCACAACAAGAAGAGGCGGTTGAAGAGATTGAAGCGGAATTCAATTTTGATCGTTTGGCTGTTGGATTTAACGTGACCTACTTACTGGATGCTTTAACTGCAATTGATACAGAGATGGTTTCGCTGGAACTCAAAGATGCCAATAGCAGTTGCCTCATTTCAGCGCCAAATTCGGACGTTAATCGCCACGTCGTCATGCCATTGAAGCTATAAATTGAATATTTGTCGACGATATGCGGGTTAAATCCCTCAATATCATAAACTTAAGAAATATTTCATCGGCACAAATAGACCTCGATCCGTGTCTGAATTGTTTTATAGGTGATAATGGCGCTGGTAAAACCAGCATTCTGGAAGCGCTTTCCGTTTTATCCAAAGGACGCTCATTCAGGACGGGGCAGATTTCATCACTCATTGGTCCTGTTGGTGGTAGCTTCCAGATCGTAAGCAGGATAGAGAGCCGGGCAGGTGATTTCCACCAATTGGGTATGGAGCGTGATAAAGATCACTGGTCAGCGCGGCATAACGGCGCTGATGTCACAAGTTTAAGTGAACTGACAGAATTACTGCCACATGTAGTCCTCGAACCAAACAGTCATACCTTGGTTAGTGGGCCACCGGAAGGGCGGCGCAGGTATCTGGACTGGGGCGCGTTTCACGTGGAACATAATTTCCTGATGCTTTGGCGCAGGTACAATCGTGTTTTAAAGCAAAGAAACGCAGCGCTAAAACAGGCAAACAGGATGATTGTTCAAAGTCTCGATGCGCAATTTGTCCAGTTGGGTGAGAAATTACACTTGGCACGTCAAAATCATGCCGAACGCCTTGACGTTGCACTGCAAGAACAACTCTTTCTTTTTTGCGAATCTTTGGAGGGCACTTCCATGAGTTACAAAAAAGGATGGTCTGGCGATAGTTTGGCCGAGGCGATTGAAGTCTCCGATATGCGTGATCTTGACAGAGGGGCGACCGGACCGGGCCCACACAAGGCCGATCTCATTCTCGCAATCAATGGCGTGCCGGCGAGAGAGCGATTGTCCCGTGGTGAACAAAAGGCAATGACAGCAGCGCTGGTGATGGCGCAAGCAAAGTTGATCAGCGAGTCCGGAGAGATACCCTTTTTGATGCTGGATGATCTTTCTTCCGAACTTGATGAAAACCACTTTGGCAAGGTGCTTACGGCAGGGTTAGAGCTCGGGGCTCAAATATTCTTAACGGGGACAGGCCTGGCACCTGCAATCAGGTCTTGCAATAGTCCATATACATTGTTTCACGTGAAACATGGATGTGTTTCGATGGTTGCTGAACAAACTGCTTAAAATCATTATAAACAGGCATTTATGGGCGCCCGGTGGTATAATGTGATTCGTTTCATAGCATAATAATCCGCATAAAATCAATAGGTTATTAAACCCAATAGCCGAGTTGAAAGACTTGTTTGAACCGGTACTCAGAGGCTATATGACTAAACAACAATATGATTCCAGCAGCATCAAGGTTCTGAAAGGACTTGATGCAGTACGCAAACGTCCTGGCATGTACATCGGCGATACGGATGATGGTACTGGTTTACATCACATGGTTTTCGAGGTAGTGGATAACTCCATTGACGAAGCCCTTGCCGGGCACTGTGACGCGATCAAGGTAGTCATTGAGTTGGATGGCTATGTCAGGGTTTCTGATAATGGTCGTGGTATACCGGTTGATATTCACAAGGAGGAGGGTCGATCAGCTGCCGAAGTCATCATGACCGTGCTTCACTCTGGCGGAAAGTTCGATGACAACTCATACAAGGTTTCCGGTGGCTTGCATGGGGTGGGTGTTTCGGTGGTTAATGCCCTGTCAGAGGTGTTGGAATTAACCATCCGCAGAAACTCGCATGTATGGCAACAGACCTACAATATGGGGGTTCCGGCCGAACCACTTAAACAGACGGGAAACACAAGAAAAACCGGCACAGAAATCAGGTTTTTACCCAGTTCCAAGATTTTTTCAGACACGGTCTTTCATTACGATATCCTGGCCAGGCGATTACGGGAATTAAGTTTTCTAAATTCCGGCGTCAGGATTGAATTGGTCGATGAAATGTCAGGGAAGTCAGATGTCTTTGAATATCAAGGCGGAATTCGTTCATTCGTAGAACACCTGGGTCGTAAGAAGACGGCATTACATCCAACTGTTATATATTTTCAGGGTGAAGTAAACAACATTGTCGTAGAGGTCGCGATGCAATGGACCGATGCCTACCAGGAAAGCGTGTTTTGTTTCACCAACAACATCCCGCAACGTGATGGCGGCGCCCATTTGGCGGGGTTCAGGGCGGCACTCACCCGTACCATCAATCAGTATATTGAAGAGTCAGGTCTGGCTAAAAAGAACAAGGTCACCATGACGGGTGATGACGCGCGCGAGGGTCTGGTGGCGGTACTGTCGGTCAAGGCGCCCGATCCTAAGTTTTCTTCCCAAACAAAGGACAAGCTGGTTTCTTCCGATATAAAACCGGTGGTTGAGTCCCTGGTTGCGACAAATTTGCGCGACTTTATGCTGGAAAATCCAGCAGAAGCACGAACCATTACCATGAAGGCGGTGGATGCGGCGCGCGCCCGGGAAGCAGCACGCAAAGCCCGCGACATGACGCGTCGCAAAGGCGTGCTGGATATCGCGGGTTTACCGGGTAAGCTGGCGGATTGTCAGGAGAAAGATCCAGCCCTGTCGGAACTGTTCATCGTCGAGGGTGATTCCGCAGGTGGTTCTGCGAAACAGGGAAGAAACCGAAAAACTCAGGCAATACTTCCACTTAAGGGTAAAATTTTAAACGTTGAAAAGGCACGTTTCGACAAGATGCTGGCATCTGCCGAGGTTGGCACCCTGATTACAGCGCTGGGTTGCGGTATTGGCAAGGATGAATTCAATATCGAAAAATTGCGGTACCACACCATCATTATCATGACCGACGCCGATGTCGATGGTTCGCATATTCGCACCCTTTTGCTTACTTTTTTCTATCGGCAAATGCCCGAATTGATCGAACGTGGTCATATTTATATTGGTCAACCACCGCTTTACAAGGTGAAGCAGGGAAAACAGGAACAGTATCTGAAAGACGATGCTGAGATGAACGAGTATATGCTTGCCAGGGCGATGGACAATGCCTCGCTGGTGTTTGATCAGGACGCCCCGCCGCTATCCGGTGCAGGACTGGAAGGCCTGTTGCGTGATTACATGGCAGTAAAGACGGCAAGTTCCCGTTTGACGAACCGTTACGATTCGTTGTTTTTATCTCAGCTTATTGATAATAAAACATTTTCATTTAACTGGAGCCCAGAAGAGGCACAGGCGTGGTGCGACTCAATTTCTCAGAACATGAATCTGAATTCGCCGCCAAGTGTAATTTATGGATTGCGCGGCGAAGAGACCGAGCAGGGTCGAAGTTTGATGTTGAGCAAAACCACCTACGGCGTAGTGGAAACCACCCGATTCACAAAGGACTTTTTCCGGTCGCCGGAATACAGATTGACCAGCAAACTATCCGATATCCTGAACGGCCTTATCCAACCAGGCGCTGTGATACGACGCGGCACCTCGGAGCAGGGCATAAGAAATTTTGCCGAGGCCTATGACTGGCTTATGGATGAAAGCCGCAAAGGCCGGACTTTCCAAAGATTCAAAGGTCTGGGTGAAATGAATCCGGAACAGCTTTGGGACACGACGGTCAACCCGGAGACTCGCCGCCTGCTCAAAGTAACAGTTGAGGACGTGATCGCGGCAGATGAAATATTTACCACGCTGATGGGTGATGAGGTCGAACCAAGACGAGACTTCATTGAGAAGAACGCCCTTTATGTAACCAACCTGGATATTTAAGGAGCCTCTGATTAATTCAGAGGTTCCTGCGACACAAGGACGTGTCGCCAAATCAGCGGCGCCAATCCGTTGATTTGTAAGGCAGTCGAAAAAGACACTTTTCGACTGCCGCACTCTGATAATGCCAGGATGGCATTAATCAGAGCTTCCTTAACACGGCCCGGAGACTGTTGCGGGACAGCGAACCGCTTTGACTATTCCAATCAGCCCACCAAGGCCAGGTTTGCGACACGGTCAAACATGCTCTTGAGTTCCGCCAGCAGGCTTAACCTGTTGGCGCGAACATCAAGATCGTTGTCCATCACCAAAACCTTGTCAAAAAAGGCATCGATTACTGGAGATAAATCTGCTAACAGGGTCAAGGCAGCCGTGTAATCAGCCTTTTTATAGAGCAAACTCAAACCTTCTGAAATTTGTCTAATTTCTTTGAAAAGCAATCGTTCTTCCTCAATTACCATCTTATCTTCTTTAATTGTGTTACTGATTTCCTGACCCGACTTACGCAGAATATTACCAATTCGCTTGTTGGCCTCAACCAGGTTTGAAGCAGCGTCGTGTTGCATGAAGTCCTGTAATGCACTGAGTCTTGCGACGAGATCTGGCAGCGTGCTCATCGGTGCATCGAGCGCCGCGTTTATGAGACTCGTGTCGTAACCCTGTTCGCGCAAATAGTGTTTTAACCTTTCCAGGATAAATTGACGTAATTCAAGTAATACCTGCGGTGTCACCGCAAGCTGTTTCTGCAGCACCAGGGCGGCGATTGCGAGACCTTTATCAAGCTCCAAGTCAATCTCACCGTCCAATAGTATACGGACGAAGCCTAGGGCAGCGCGGCGCAATGCAAAGGGGTCTTTATTTCCGCTGGGCTTAAGCCCTGAAGCAAAAATGCCGGTCAGCGTATCAAGACGATCGGCCAAAGCAACCACTTTACCCAGAGCCTCGGAGGCCAAGCGATCACCCGAAAAAGCCGGTAAATAGTGTTCGCCAATCGCCGTGGCAACAGCAAGGTCTTCACCGCTCTGAATGGCATAATAACGCCCCATGGTGCCCTGCAATTCTGGAAACTCCCCCACCATCTGGCTGACAAGATCACATTTGCACAAGCTTGCGGCGCGTCGGGCCTGCGCTGCATTGACACCGGTTTCCTCGGCTATTTTCTGCGATATTTGAGTGATACGTCGAGATTTGTCTCCAACAGAACCTAACGTATTTTGAAATACTATATCGTCAAGTTGCGTCACCCAGTTTTCAATGGGGAATTTGTTGTCCTGATTCCAGAAAAAACGGGCATCGGAAAGCCTGGGTCGGATGACGCGTTCAAAACCTTCGCGCACGGCATTAAAATCCAGGCTGTCAAGATTTGCGACCGCAATAAACCGGTTCATTAAAACACCCTGGTCATCGCTGAGAACCGGGAAGAACTTCTGGTGGTCTTGCATGCTGGCGATCAGGGCCTCTGCGGGAACCGATAGGAACTCTTCGTCAAAACTGCCACATATGGATTTTGGCCACTCAACCAGGTTCGTGACTTCAGCAAGCAGACCATCATTAATCAGCGCCGTGCCGCCGGCTGCTTTACCCAGGGTAATCACCTGGCTTTTTATGGTCTCCCTTCGCTCGTCCTGATCGGCGATCACAAAGGCCGATTTCAACACCTGTTCATAATCACCCGCAGTGGGAATTTCATGCGGACCCGGGCTGTGTATTCGGTGACCGCGGGTTGATTTGCCGGTTTCAAGATCGAACAAGCGGCCCTTAAGAACCCTCGAACCATGCATGGCCACCAGCCAGTGTACCGGCCGGATAAAACTGAAATCGTTGGATGCCCAACGCATGGGTTTCGCCACGGGTAATGCGGCCAATGCAGTTTCCAGCATTGGCAGCAGCAGGGTCTCCAGTGTCTGACCGGGTTTCTCCAGGCGGCAGTATAGCCATTCACCCGCGTCTGTTTTAAGTGTTTCAAGCTCGTCGACAGACTTGCCGACGGACCGGGCGAAGCCGATGGCGGCAGGAGTCGGCTGATTTTTAGCATCGAATGCCGCGGCCAGGGCCGGGCCTTTTCGTTCCGTGATCTGATCGGGTTGACTTGCGGCAACATTTGAGATCAATAGGGCCAGACGTCTAGGCGTGCAATAGGCCCGGCTGTTGGCGGAATCAAAGGCAAGCTCGGCCTTCCTGAGCTGATCCAGGAAAACCTCAAACAGCGTCTGGCTCAGGCTTGCAAGTGATTTTGGCGGCAATTCTTCACATCCCAACTCGACCAAAAGGTCGGCATAACCAGAGGAATCCAGCATCTTTGCGCCATTGGTTGAATTATTCACAGGCGCTCTCCTTGAGGCCGGGAAAGCCAAGCGATTGCCTGCGAGCAAAATAATTTTCGGCTACCTTGCGGGATAGATTCCTGACCCTCAGGATAAAGCGTTGCCGCTCCGTTACGGAGATTGCGCGGCGCGCATCCAGCAAATTAAAGGTATGCGAGGCTTTCAATACCTGTTCGTAAGCGGGTAATGGCAGATCGAGCTCAACCAGCTTACCCGCTTGGGTCTCACAGGTGTCAAACCAGGCAAACAGGGATCCCGTATCCGCATGCTCAAAATTGTAGGTGGATTGCTCCACCTCGTTCTGGTGAAAAACTTCTCCATAGGTTACTTTTCTGCCGCCAGCGCTGGTCCAGACCAGATCAAAAATACTGTCAACGTTTTGCAGGTACATGGCCAGGCGTTCGAGTCCATACGTGATTTCACCGAGAACGGGTCGGCATTCCAGTCCGCCAGCCTGTTGAAAATAGGTGAATTGGGTTACTTCCATGCCATTAAGCCAAACCTCCCATCCAAGACCCCAGGCGCCCAGGGTCGGTGATTCCCAGTTGTCCTCGACAAAGCGGATATCATGCACGGCTGGATCAATACCGATGGCCTTCAAAGAACCCAGGTACAATTCCTGGAAATTCTCCGGCGCTGGTTTCATAACGACCTGGTATTGGTAGTAGTGCTGCAAACGGTTTGGGTTTTCGCCATAACGGCCATCAGTGGGTCTTCTGCAGGGTTGCACATAGGCGGAATTCCAGGGCTCCGGGCCAATGGAACGCAAAAAAGTGGCCGGATGAAAGGTACCGGCGCCCACTTCCATATCGAGCGGCTGTACCAACACGCAACCCTGTTCTGCCCAGTATGTCTGCAGGCAGTTGATAAAATCCTGAAAAGTCATGAAAATCCCGTGGTCCGATAACCGGCATGTCGACCCGTTAGTATAGCCAAGGGCGACCTGTGACAGAAGATTAATGGGTAAAAAGCATTGAAACAAATTGCCTTGATCAAAACCGGCTGTACGATCGAACAGATAAAACCGCGGTATGGAGATTTTGAAAACTGGTTTGCATCGGGGCTGGGCGTTTCTGATCTCCTGCAAATAGACGTTTTCCGGCAGCAGGCATTACCCCCGCTCGAAAACCTGGCCGGTATCGTGATCACCGGTTCGCCTTCCATGGTTTCGGCAAGACTGGACTGGAGCGAGCGCACCGCAAGCTGGTTGCGGCGGGCCGTGCAAACCGGCATACCGTTGCTTGGCGTATGTTACGGCCACCAGTTGCTGGCCCATGCGCTCGGTGGGCGCGTGGGTCCCAATCCCGCCGGCAGGCAAATTGGAACTGTAACAGCGCAACTCATGGATTGTCATAAAGATGACCCCTTGTTAGGCCATCTACCAGCTACGTTTCCCGCACAAACATCACACTCCGAAGTCATACTGGAATTGCCGTCCGGAGCCAGGCGTCTGGCCACGAGTCCACTGGATAACAATTTTGCCATCCGATTTGCCGCGAACGCGTGGGGCGTGCAGTTTCACCCGGAGTTCACGGTACCCGTTGTCTCGGATTACATATGGTACAGAGCCGATGATTTACGCGGGGAAGGCCTGGACCCGAAGCAACTGTTGGCTAACACCAGGGAAACCGAAGCGGCCCATTCAGTACTACAAAAATTTACCAGCCTGGTTCACAAACGGCCATGACTTGAAATCCAGACATGGTTTTAAGGAACCTCTGATTAATTCAGAGGTTCCCGCGACACATGGATGATGCGTCGCCAAATCAGCGGTGCTCAATCGTTGATTTGCAAGGCAGTTGAAAATGACACTTTTCGTCTGCCGAGCCCTGCTAATGCCAGGGTGGCATTGATCAGAGCTACCCTTGATTAACTGACTCTACCCGTTCGCCGGGAAGCAAAGGTTGGATTTTTCAGTGCTATTCAGTTTTGAGGCGTCGGTGGATCGGCGGCTTCAACATTAAAAACAACTCCATCAACCCCGGTCACCTTGATATGGGTGCCCTTCGGCAAATCGGGACCCGTGACCTTCCAGGTGGAATCATCAACCGTCACCTTGCCGACACCGTTGACAATTGCAGAACTGAGCGAAAAAACACGCCCGATATACTGTTGCCCGCGCCGGTTCAGGTTCGGTTGATCGGTGGTCGCAAGACGGGTTTCACGGTATTTTCGCCAGGCAAGTATGGCCACAATGGACGCGATGGCAA
>JBFZEL010000441.1:0-2658 GCA_041306925.1 Lysobacterales bacterium | reverse complement strand
GGAAATCCCCGCAGACACCGAATACGTGACCCGCTACCTGGTAAAGACCGGTAACCGCGACCTCATGGGTCAGGATTTTCGCTGGTTACTGGAGCCGTCGATCAAGTCCATGGGTAAGCCACACAGCCTGGTGGTATTCGAGCGCCAGGAGTGGGGCGTTTTCATCGGCAGGCTGATCGGCGTCAAGCAAGCCGGGACGTTGCTGGAAAACCCCGACACATGGGGTGATTTTCAACGTCTCCTCGCGCATGCAAACCAGCTACGCGATGCTATCGGCGACCTGGAAAAAGGCCGCATCGGCAGCGTGAACTACCGTCTCGAACGTCTGCGTCTGAAACAACGTGGCCTGGAACTCGAGGGCAATGACAGCGAAGCCAACCTGGCACTGCTTGACAAAGACCGTGCGCAGTTGCACGAGGAATACAAACGTTTGGAAGAGGAACTCGGCCGGCTGTATACCGAACTGCAACGTGACGCGGTGATTGTCACAACGGCGGACGGTGAGGAGCATGAATTGCCGATGACGTCGATCGTCGATGCGCATCGCCCGAACCAGATGCACCTTGCCGGCAAGATCGGTTACTTTTTCCACACGCTGTGGAAGTTCATTGCCGATGATCCGCGCGAGGCCAATACCGAGGGTGGAATATTCCCGGCCATCTTCGGCACCGTCCTGATGGTCCTGTTGATGAGCTTGTTTGTCACTCCGCTGGGTGTCGTCGCGGCGGTTTACCTGAAAGAATACGCGCGGCAGGGTCTGTTCACACGCTTCATCCGTATCGCGGTCAACAACCTCGCCGGCGTGCCTTCGATCGTTTACGGTGTCTTCGGACTGGGCTTTTTTGTCTATACGCTCGGTGGCAGCATCGACCGCCTGTTTTTCCCCGAAGCCCTGCCGGCGCCGACATTCGGCACGGGCGGTTTGTTCTGGGCTTCACTGACGCTGGCACTGCTTACCCTGCCGGTGGTCATCGTTTCAACCGAGGAAGGGCTGTCCAGGATTCCGCGCAGCATTCGGGAAGGCAGTCTCGCGCTGGGAGCGACGCAGTGGGAAACGCTGTGGCGGACGGTGTTGCCGATGGCTTCACCCGGCATCATGACCGGACTGATACTGGCCGTGGCCAGGGCGGCCGGCGAGGTCGCCCCGCTGATGCTCGTCGGTGTGGTGAAACTGGCGCCGGCTTTGCCCCTGGACGGTAATGCACCGTTCCTGCACCTGGACAGAAAATTCATGCACCTCGGTTTTCATATTTACGACGTCGGTTTTCAGAGTCCGAACGTCGAAGCGGCGCGACCGCTGGTCTATGCGACCGCCCTGCTGCTGGTTGTCGTCATCGTGCTTTTGAACCTGGTTGCCATCCGGGTGCGCAACCGCTTGAGTGAAAAATATCGTGGACTGGAATCATGAAAGATAAAGATAAGTTACAGGCCGAATTGGGGGTCGAAAGCAGGCTTTCACACCCGACTGCGGTGACGGTCAGCGGGCTGAACCTGTTCTACGGTCAGACGCGGGCATTGAAAGAGATCAACCTGGCCATACCGGAAAAGCAGGTGACGGCGTTTATCGGCCCCAGCGGTTGTGGCAAATCGACGCTGCTGCGTTGTTTTAACCGTCTCAATGACCTGATCGATATCTGCCGCATCGAGGGCCAGATCCTGCTCAATGGACGTGATATTCATGCCAGTGACGTCAATGTCCCCGAGTTGCGCAGGGAGGTTGGTATCGTTTTTCAAAAACCCAATCCATTTCCCAAGTCCGTCTATGAAAACGTCGCTTACGGCCTGCGTATCCAGGGTGTCAACAAGCGCCGCCAACTGGATGAAACGGTCGAATGGGCGCTCAAGGGCGCGGCACTGTGGGACGAGGTCAAAGACCGCTTGAATGACCCCGCGTTTGGCCTGTCGGGTGGTCAGCAACAACGCCTGGTCATCGCCCGCGCGATCGCGGTACAACCGAAATGCATCCTGCTGGATGAACCCTGTTCGGCGCTTGACCCCATTTCGACGCTGAAGGTCGAGGAATTGATTGCCGAGCTGAAGACACAATATACGATTATCATGGTCACACATAACATGCAGCAGGCGGCGCGGGTTTCTGACTATACTGCTTTCATGTACCTGGGCGAATTGATTGAGTTCGGTGAGACCGACCAGATATTTACCCGGCCACGTCACAAGAAGACGGAAGATTACATTACCGGCCGTTACGGCTGATTAGTTTGAGGATGATTACATGAGTGATCTGCATCTTGGCCAGCACATATCCCGCCGCTTCAACGAGGAACTCGAAGGTGTTCGAAGCAGGGTATTGCACATGGGCGGCGTTGTCGAAGCCCAGCTTGCCAATGCGCTCAGGGCGCTGGTGAACAAGGAGACCGCACTGGCAAAGGAAGTTACCAGGGCCGATGCCGTGGTCAATTCACTGGAAGTGGAAATCGATGAGGAATGCGCCCGGATCGTCGCGCGGCGCCAGCCCGCCGCCACCGATCTGCGCCTGGTCATAGCGGTGATCAAGATCATCAGTGACCTCGAACGCATGGGTGATGAAGCCAAGCGCGTCGCCATCATGGCGCGTAGTGAAATGGATGACGCACTGGATGACGAACTCCGCGCCGATTTGCAGCACATGGGTGACCTGGTGCGCGAAATGCTGCGCCA
>JBFZEL010000440.1:0-5678 GCA_041306925.1 Lysobacterales bacterium | reverse complement strand
CAGCAAGCGTTTCTTGCTGCCGACCTTGACGTCCGCAATGATACGGCCGGGACTGAGCAGATCACTTTCCAGCATCGGGGGTCTTCAATTTCAGGCGGTCAGGGTAGTGGTGATCGTTCAGTGACCGCCCTCCGGGTTCACCGGTTCATGCCGGATGTGTTCGTGGTTCGTGGTGCGGTCTTTGCGCCGGCGTATCTGGCGGTCAAGTTTGTCAACCAGTCCGTCGATCGATGCATACATGTCCGTGGCGGTCACGGTGGCAAATACCTGACGTCCTCCGACGTTGAGGGTGGCCTCCGCCAGTTGCTGCAATTTTTCGACCTTCAGAATCACATGTATTGAAATCACCTGGTCGGAGTGACGCATGATTTTCTGCATTTTTTCGGTGACATAGGCACGCAGAGCCGAAGTTACTTCAACATGATGGCCGGTAATATCGATTAGCATCAACGATCTCCTTTTTTGTGTGTACCCTACCGATTAAGATAAGGCCGGACAGGCGAACATCAATGGGTGATGGGCCTGTATTCATGTAAATCTGAAATTCCTGGGACATATGTGATTCAATTATCGCTGGGCTGAATTCACTGTCTTGCATACTTGCAGTCTATACGTCAGGTGTCCAATTTTCTATGCTTTCCACACCACGGGCAGTCGTTGCTCCTGCGTGATGGTGCTAGAACTCTTCCGCCCGGCGATTAACCCGGCGCCGCTCCGCGGACGATCCGATACCCAGCGATTCGCGGTACTTGGCAATCGTCCGGCGGGCTGCGCAAATCCCGGCCTTGCGCAGCAGTTGCCCAATCTCCTGGTCGCTCAACGGCTGGTGCGCTGGTTCGCTTTCGATCAGTATCTGGATCCTGGCCTTGGTGGCGGTTGCGCTGACCATCCCGCCGTTCAAGGTGCGCACGTGGCTGGAGAAGAAATACTTGAGCTCGAAAATACCCCTGGGCGTGAGCATGTATTTGCGGGTCGTGGCTCTCGATACGGTCGATTCATGCACCCCGACCTGGTCGGCAACGTCCTTCAGGATCAGCGGCCGCATCGCGATCTCGCCCTGCTCGAGGAAACCGTGCTGGGCATCGACGATACACTGCGAAACCTTCAGCAGTGTGCGGTTGCGCAGTTCGAGGCTGGACAGCAGCCAGCGCGCCTCCTGCAGACGTCCACGCAGGTATTCGGCATCCTTGCCGCCGGACTTGCGCAACAGGTCGATGTAGAACTTGTTCAGACGCAGGCTCGGGTTGCTTTCGGGGCTCAACGTGGTCACCCAGTTGTCGCCATCCCTGCGCACAAAGACATCGGGTACGAGGTACTCGTCCCGGCGGTTGTCGAAACGGGCGCCGGGACGCGGTTCCAGCCCGCGGATCAACTGCAGCGCCTGCTTCAGGTTTTCGGCAGACGCACCGGTTGCGCGCAGCATCTCCTCGTAGGCATTACTGGCAACCAGCTTGAGATAATCACGGGCGAGACGCAGCGCCAGGTCAACCCCGGCGGTTCCGGCCGGTTGAGCTTTCAGCTGGACCCGGATACATTCCCCGGGGTCGCGGCTGGCGACGCCGACCGGTTCCAGCCGCTGTACGCGGTGTAAAACGGCGAGAATTTCATCATCCTCGACCCTGACCTCCGGCAACAGGCTTGCGCGTATTTCCGGGATGTCATCGATCAGGAAGCCGTCATCATCGAGCGCGTAGACGATGGCGGTTGCGATCGCCGCGTCGGTATCGCTGAAATGGGCAAGACGTATCTGCGACAGCAGGTGCTCACGCAATGTGCCGGAACTGGTGTCTTCGTACTGCCGGTCTGAAAAGTCGTCGGTCCAGCCGCCGGTATCGCCCCATTGTTCCTGCTCGGTTCGCCAGTTGAGGTCATCGTAATCCTCGCGCGGGAATTCCTGTTCGGTTTCGCTGTCACGCCCGCTATCAACGCCGCTATCAGTCTTCCCGGTTGTTTCAAATTCACGCGTCGGTTCTTTGCCGGTCTTGCCCGGTGGTTCTGAAAAGTCTTCCTGCTCCAGCAAGGGATTGGCGTCGACCACCTCCTGGATGTAGTCCCGCAATTCGATGCGGGTCAACTGTAACAGGCGGATGGCCTGTTGCAGTTGTGGTGCCATGGCCAGCTTCTGGCTGAGTCGCAGTTGTAGGGACGGGTTTACCATGAATACGACCTAGCAGATCCTGCCATTGTCAGAGCCGGAATTCGTTGCCGAGATAGACTTCACGCACCTGTTCATTCATCAGCAGGCTCTCCGCGTTGCCCTGGGCCAGTACCTGTCCTTCATTGAGGATGTAGGCGTGGTGGCAGACGCCGAGCATCTCGCGGACATTGTGGTCGGTGATCAGGACACCGATTTTCTGCTCCGCCAGCTGATTGATGATGTTCTGGATTTCCCGGACTGAAATCGGGTCAATACCGGCGAACGGTTCGTCGAGCAGGATAAATCTGGGCCGGGCGGCCAGGGCCCTGGCAATTTCCACCCGGCGGCGTTCGCCGCCAGAGAGTACCTGGCCCATCTGGCTGGCGAGGTGGGCAACGCCCAGTTCCTCCATCAGCGTCTGCAGTATCTCGTTGCGCTGATTTGTGTCCAGTTCACGGCGCAACTCGAGGATGGCCATGATATTGTCCCGCACCGAAAGCTTGCGGAAAACGGATGCTTCCTGGGGCAGGTAACCGACGCCGAGGCTGGAGCGGACGTTCACCGGCTTGTGGGTGACATCCACGCCATCGACCGTGATACTGCCCCTGTCGGTTGGTATCAGGCCGACGATCATGTAGAAACAGGTGGTTTTCCCGGCGCCGTTGGGGCCAAGCAGACCCACGATCTGGCCCGGCTCCACTTCGATGGTGACGCCACGCACAACTTCTTTTTTACGGTAGGTTTTATGCAGGTCCGTGGCTTTGAGCATGTCAGTTGCCGTCCTCGCCGGAATCGGGGCTGGCGGCTGCCGGCTGGTCGGGACCGGCGTCAGGTTGCCCGGCGCCCTTGTCGGCCTTGTCGTCTTTCTTGTCCTTCTTGAGGCTGCCGCTGTTGATCACCGCCGGATCGAGCAGGATATGGATTCTGCCATTGCCACTCTCATCGCTGCTGCCCTGGAAGTGCTGCACGTTCAGGTCGTAGGTCAGTAACTCGCCGCTGATCTGGTATTGCGGGTGCTTGACGTCGGCGTTACCCGCCAATGTCACCAGTCCGCTGGCTACCTGGTAGTCAATCATATTGGCCGAGGCCTTCACCAGGCCCTGTTCCTCGATTTCCTGCTGAAGAAATGCTGGCTGGCCGCGAAACGTGACCGAACTGACTTTGCCGTTGACTTTTTTAACTTCCGCTTCATCGGCGGTAATACGCAAAGTGCCCTGGCGTATATCGACGTTGCCACGCAGGGTGGTCACGCCATCGCCCAGTGTACCGTCAGTGGAATTGGCGCTGACCTCCAGGGATTCCTGCCGGTCAGACTCCAGCGCAAGCAACGGCAGTCTCAGGCACAACAGGAGCAGGAACAGGGCCGCACGTGCCAGATGGGTGAATGAACCGTCAATTGACAGCATAGGAGGCTCTAACCTGTTGTTTCAGAATGTATGTTTTGGCTTTCATGTCCAGCTCGAGACCGATCGCATCAACCCGGTTGTTGCCGTCGAAGATATGCACTGGCTGGTCGGTGGATGCGGTTTGCGGAGTGACCTCGATGCGGACGTCCCGGGTATTGATTTCGACCCAGTTTCCGGATAACGGTTCTTGCCGTCTGACCTCTACCTGACCTATCAATCGAACATGCTCCTTGTCTGCGGTCACCGTCGCCGTGTCCGCCGTTAAATCCCATACCGCGTCAGCCTGGTTGACCCTGACGACAGGCTGCTCGATGGTGCCCAGCTGTAACTTGGGATCATTGCGCAAAACAGGTGCCCTCATGCGGAGGGCGGGTTTTCCGGATTCATCAAAAAACTGTAATTCAAAATCGCGCAACACGTAGTCCAGTTCGGGGTTCAGACCTGCGACCGGTTCCGGGCTTTGCTTGTCCTGCGACCGGCTTAGCCAGAAGCTTAATGCGCTGAGCACTACCAGGGCAATGATTCCGCGTCGTGTTTTCCAGTTGATCATGATGCCAGAATTTCTTCCAGAATGATCTGGTCTTTTTCCTGCGCGGCCAGGATCAGGTTACAAATTTCCCGCACCGCGCCATCGCCACCGTTGCGCCGGGTTATCCAGTGTACGTGTTGTTTGACCTGTTCCTCGGCATCCGCTACCGAAACGGCGAGGCCGGCCCGCATCAGCACCGGCAGGTCGATCCAGTCGTCGCCGGCAAAACATACCTGCTGCGCGTCGAGGCCGGTGATCCCGAGCAACTCCAGGAACGCAACCAGTTTGTCTTCGCGGCCCTGGTAGACATGCCGGATACCCAACTGGGCCATGCGATGCGCGACGGCCGGGGACTTCCTGCCAGTGATCACGGCGACTTCGATCCCCACCTTTTGTAAGGCTTTCATACCCAGTCCATCCCGGCTATTGAATGCCTTCGTCTCATTGCCGTCCTGATCGAAGTACAATTTGCCGTCGGTCAGCACGCCGTCCACGTCGAGGACCAGCATGCGGATTTTCGACGCGCGTTCCCTGAGGGCGGCATCCATGGGGGACATTCAGATGACCCCGGCCTGCAGCAAATCATTGAAATTCAAAACACCCAGCAAACGCAGATCGTCATCCACGACCAGCAGTCCCTGGATCTTGTACTGCTGCAACAATTTCACCGCTTCGACCGCCAGCGCATCGGCGCTTATCGTTTTTCCATTACGCGTCATCACTTCGCCAACCGTGGTTTTGTGCGGATCAATTTCGTGTTCCAGTGCCCTGCGCAGGTCACCATCGGTGAAGACGCCCGCGACCTTCATCGCGCTGTCGGTAATCGCCACCATCCCCAGCCTTTTCCTGGTCATCTCGACAATCGCTTCGGAGAGGCTGGCTTTGGCCGGCACCCGGGGAATTTCGTCACCGCTGTGCATGATGTCACGAATATGCAGCAACAAGCGCTTGCCGAGTTGCCCGGCCGGGTGTGAACGGGCAAAATCCTCGGCGGTGAAACCACGGGATTCCAGCAGTGAAACCGCCAGCGCATCACCCATGACCAACGCGGCCGTGGTGCTGGAGGTGGGGGCGAGACCGAGCGGACAGGCCTCGGCATGAACCGCAACATCGATATGCACATCGGCGTGGCTGGCCAGGGTCGAGGTGGGTTTTCCGGTCATGGCGATAATACCCACACCCAGGCGCTTGAGCAACGGCAGGATCTGCCTGACCTCATCGGTTTCACCGGAATTCGACAGTACCAGCACAACGTCATCCGCGGTGATCATGCCGAGGTCGCCGTGCGAAGCTTCCGCCGCATGCACGAAAAAGGCCGGCGTGCCGGTACTCGCCAGGGTCGCGGCAATTTTACCGGCGATATGTCCCGATTTGCCCATGCCGAGTACCACGATCCTGCCACGGCAATCCAGGATGAGCTGGCAGGCGGCCACGAAAGCCTCATCGATCCGGGAGAGCAGGCCGCTAACGGCTGCGGCTTCGGTGTTGATGACGGCCCGGGCCAGTTCTTTCAGGGCTAAACTGTCCATGGGCGTATTCTAACCTGATTTAAACCCGTAAATTCCATCAGGCTACACGCGCAATTGATTGGAAATGCGATGCACTT
>JBFZEL010000439.1:0-3307 GCA_041306925.1 Lysobacterales bacterium | reverse complement strand
CTGCCGAGGCCCTGGTAAACACCAGCCATTTCCAGGCCGATAATGCCGCCGCCGATGACCAGCAAGCGCCCGGGGACATCCCTTAACTCCAGCGCGTCGGTGGAATCCATGATACGCGCATCATCCCACGGCAGTCCGGGTAACTTGAATGCCCTTGAACCCGCCGCGATGATTGCCTTGGCAAAACTGACCTGCCGACTACCGTCTTGCGCCTCGACCGTCATCCCGTGGGCACCACTGAAACAACCGCGTCCCTGGATAACCGTCACTTTGCGTTGCTTCGCCATGGCCGCCAGGCCACCGGTCAGCTGCCCGACCACTTTCTCTTTGAAGCCACGCAATTTATCCACGTCGATGACCGGTTGACCGAATACCACCCCGTGGTCTGCCATCGCGGCAGCTTCATCGATGACCGCAGCGGCGTGCAGCAGGGCCTTGGAGGGAATACACCCCACGTTCAGGCACACCCCGCCCAGTGTGGGATAGCGTTCGATGAGGGCGACCTTGAGATCGAGGTCGGCCGCGCGGAAGGCAGCCGTGTACCCGCCCGGACCGGCACCCAGCACCAATACATCGAAGTCATATTCAGGCGCCGGAGTGGTCTCTGCTGTTTTATCGGCTTCAATTTGCGGCGCTTTTCCGGTAGTCGCCAACGCCGGCGGCGGCGTGGTTTGCCTTACGGGCGCTGTCGCTGCGGCGGCGGTGGCGCTTGCGGACGCAGCATCCGCTTCCAGGGTCGCGACCAGCCAGCCTTCCGAAACAAAATCGCCTTCGACAACATCGACCGTACGGATGATACACGCGACAGGCGCCGGTATTTCCATGATGGCCTTGTCACTTTCCAAAGTGACCAGGGATTGTTCCGCATCCACGTGGTCACCGGCTTTTACGAGTACCTCGATGACCGGTACATCGATAAAATCGCCAATATCGGGCACGCTGACTTTTATTGTCTCACTCATTGATCGTTGCTCTTTTGATCGCCATCAACGGTTTCCCTGATCACCAGCCTGCCATCCCGTTGCTGCAGGCTGTAATGCCTGAGAAAACTCATGCCAAGCAGTATCCCGTTAAAATCTCCATCGGTGATGGTCGCACGAACATTTTCGCGGCGTATACCCCCCACCGTTACCTCATCCAGACGTGTCACCCAAGCACCCGCCGGCCCCGCGGCAGTCATGACCGATACCCTCGGTCCAAATTCCAGGCCCAGCGCGTGGGCCGCCGATTTGGGTAATGCCACATCGGTTGCACCGGTATCGACCAGGAACGTCACCGTCTGGCCGTTGATCGTACCCTGCGCCTCGTAATGCCCGTTGCGGTCCTGTTCGATGACCACCATGGCGGCGCCATCCTGGCCAATCGAACTGGTCGTGCTGCCGCCTTTCTCCAGTATCGAAAACAGCATGTACAAGCCGCCCAATAAACCGAGCGCGGCGATCCACAACATGCGTCTGCCGAGCCTCGAGTCCGGGTTGCTGCCGTATTCAGACATCATTCCCCGCCAGTTACAAATCCATTTTCCTGAAATCTTCCAGGCAAGATGCAAGAAATCGCGTGAAACGCGCACCGTTGGCGCCGTCGATAACCCGGTGGTCATAGGACAGGCACAGCGGCAACATCATTCTCGGCTGGAAAGCCTTGCCATCCCATTGCGGCTGCAGGCTCGAGCGGGAAACACCCAGTATCGCCACTTCAGTCGCATTGATGATCGGCGTAAACGAGGTTCCGCCAATACCGCCCAGGCTGGAAATGGAAAAACACCCACCCTGCATTTCGACCGGCTTGAGCTTTCCGTCGCGGGCTTTCTGACTCAATTCGCTGAGTTCACCTGCCAGTTGGAATATGTCCTTCTGATCGCAATCACGCAACACGGGTACAACCAGTCCGTCCGGGGTATCCACCGCGATGCCAACATGGAAATATTTCTTCAGCACCAGGTTTTCACGGGTGGCGTCCAGGGAGGCGTTGAAAGCCGGAAATGCCTTGAGCGCAGCCACGCTGGCCTTGATCAGGAACACCAGCGGTGTCAGCTTAATGCCCTTCTCCTCCGACCTGGCCTTGCGGTATGCCTCCATTTCGGTGATATCGGCGAGGTCATTCTGCGTGACGTGCGGGATGCTGACCCAGTTGCGGTGCAGGTACGCGCCGGAAACTTTTTGAATCTTCCTGATGGGTTGCAGCTCAATCTCGCCAAAGCGGCTGAAATTGACTTTCGGCGGCGGCGGCAGGTCAAATCCCAGGCCACCGGAATCAGCCCTTACCGCACCTGTCATGATGGATTTCACGAAGGCGACGACGTCGTCGCGACCGATGCGCCCGCCGCGGTTGCTGCCGGTAATCTGCAGCAGGTCCACACCCAGCTCACGGGCAAACCGACGGATGGCCGGGCTGGCATAGGGAATGTTGGCCGGCAGGGTGGCGCTGGCATCCATTGACACGGGCGGTGATTGCCTGCTGCCCGCAGAGAGTGGTCTGGCTGCGGGTCCGCCCGGCGCGCGCTGCGGAGCGCTGGCCTGTTGCGACTCGGTTGCTGCCGGCGCCTGGGCCACTGCAGCTTGCGGCGGGGCATGGGCTTCGGTTTGTACGGATTCGGCAACCTCTTCCGCTTCGATAAGCACCACGACCTGGCCCTCGGAAACCTTGTCTGCAACCGCGACACGCAACTCGCGGATCACACCGGCAACCGGGGCAGGCACCTCCATCATCGCCTTGTCGCTTTCCAGCGTCAGCAAGGATTGTTCAGCTTCCACCCGGTCACCGACCGTGACCAGTATTTCGATCACGGGTATGTCGGAGAAATCACCCAGGTCCGGTACTTTAATTTCAATCTGCTTAGTCACTTTCAGCCACCAACCCGGTTCTTGTATGTATTCTGCATCAAACTACACTTTCATTGGATTTGGCTTGTCGGGATCAAGACCCAGCTTCTTGCGGGCCTGGACCAGTTCATCAACGCTCAGCTTGTCCTGTCGATAAAGGGCGTACAGCGTGGCATAGGCGATGTTCCTGCTATCGACCTCGAAGAAACGCCGCAGATTCCTGCGCGTATCCGAACGTCCGAATCCATCGGTTCCAAGCACGGTGTAATCCGGGTGCGGCAGGTATGGCCGTATCTGCTCGGCATAATTGCGCACGTAATCCGTTGCTGCGACGACGGGTCCCTCGTAACCTTCAAGACATTGCATCACCCACGGCTTACGTTGTTCCGCTTCCGGGTTCAGGCGGTTATGGCGTGCGGCATCCATGCCGTCACGCTGCAATTCGGTAAAGCTGGTGGCACTCCAGACCGTGGCGCTGATCGAAT
>JBFZEL010000438.1:0-8379 GCA_041306925.1 Lysobacterales bacterium | reverse complement strand
GTGCCGATAGCCGCTTTGAAACAGTCACTGGCAGCCGCCGGTATTGGAGTGAGATTATGAAGATCGAAGACCTGGCGTGGCAAAAAATGGACGGCCTGATGCCGGCCATCGTACAGGATGCCTTTGACGGCCGGGTGCTGATGCAGGGCTACATGAACCGGGATGCGTTAAAGATCACCTTCGAATCCGGCCAGGTGACCTTCTGGAGCCGCAGCCGGCAGACGCTCTGGACCAAGGGCGAAACCTCCGGTCATTACCTCGACCTGGTGGATATCCACCCCGATTGAGATGCGGATTGCCTGCTGATCAGCGCCCGCCAGGAAGGCCCCACCTGTCACCTGGGTCTGGACACCTGTTTCGACGTGGGCGGCAGGGTGCTGCCCGAACTGGCGTTCCTGGCCGAGTTGGAGCACGTGATCGCGGAACGCGACGAACTGCGTCCTGCAGGCAGTTATACGACGGCCCTGCTCGAATCCGGCGTCAGGCGCATTGCCCAGAAAGTGGGTGAGGAGGGTGTGGAAACGGCGCTGGCAGCGGTCGGCGGCAGCGATGAGGAGTTGCTCAGCGAGTCTGCGGATTTGCTCTACCACCTGCTGGTGCTGTTACGCAGCCGCAAGCTGGAGTTGGGGTCGCTCATCGAGGTGCTGAGAACCCGGCACGGCGGCTGAACAGGTTGCCGCCGGTCCTGCTCATTAGTCATTGGTCAGATTTTATGCGGTCCTGAAAGCGCGCCGGCAGCAGTACGATCAGCGCGGCGATAGCCATCACCCCGGTGGCCACCATGATGATCAATTCGTAATTGTCTTCGCCCAGCAAAAAGGCAGTCAACACCGGCCCGGATGCCAGCCCCATCTTGGAGGCAAAGCCACCCATGGCCGCCATCTGTCCGGTCACATCGAAGCGTGATGCGAGCCCCAGCAGGTAGGAGATGGTAAAGCCCCAGGTAATGCCGACCAGGCAGTTCGAGGCAATCCATATCCACGGAATATTGCTGTAGAGCAATGCCCAGATCGCCAGGGTTGTGAATACGATCCCTCCAAGCAAGGTCTTCAGGTAACCGAAACGGCTGCCTATGACAATCACCAGGCCGGCCCCCGCCAGACCCAGCCAGTTGGCAATACCCAGCGTGGTGGAGATAAAGCCCAAATCCAGCTTGTAGTACTCACCCAGGCCGATAATAAAAGCAAACAAACCCATGTTGGCGGCCTGGAACAGGAAAATCGTGGCCAGGGTCAGGATTACGGGAAGTTTCCGGCTGGCGCCGTCTGCGCTATGCAGGGCCGGTTGCAATGCCGTATCGACAGCGTAGCCCGGCAGAAAGGGCAACATCAGGAAGGTTGCCGCATTGAATGCCACCAGTGAGTAAAACAGTACCTGCGTGCCGAATTCCGGGACCAGGCCGGGGATCAACATGATACCCAGTCCACCAAAACCGAACTGTACAAAAAGCAGTACGCCAAAGGTGCGGTCGGGCTGGCTGGTGCGTGCGATAAGCGAAAACCCCGTGCCAACGAGCATGCCGCCAATAAATCCGTGTAAGAATCGAACCAGCAGCAATACCGTCGGGTCCGTCAGCTGCATCGATGCCAAATCGATTGCAATCAATCCGCTGAGGAAAAGGGTGGCGGCCAGTTGCCAGTTTAACCGCTTGACCAAAAAGACGATAAACAGGGCGCCGGACGCCGCCCCATACATATTAGCCGATGCAATGCTGCCAGCCTGCTGGTTGGTAAAACCGAGGGCTTCGATCAAACCGCTGACGATGGTTGGCATGATGTTGACGTAGAAAAGCCCGGCCGAGGTGAGGAACGCAAGAAAGATCCTGGCAAGCATACTGTTGGGCGGTACTTTCGGTAGGTTGTTGTACATAAGTATTATTCTTTGCAAAAGTTAAGCACTTTATTGGCTTCAACAGCGGCCTTGCGAAAACCATGTTGATTGCTGTCGGTAAAAAAGTAATAAACACCCCCATTTGGCAACAGCGCGACCACGATTCCGCCATAACCCGACATAAAAGGTATCCAGGTGGCCGTGGAGCACCCAATCCAGCCGGAAACATCAACGCCCCAGAAGCCAAGACTGTAGGCCAGCCTTTGTGGCCCGGGTGGCGCCGGCCAGGGCGCGCCGGCCCTGAACATGGCTGTTGCAAAGTCCGTATCTGCCAGGGTACTGCTGATGCTGCTGACAGAGTTCAGCGCCAGGGCTATCCGCGCCAGGTCATCGCTGTGAAATATCAGGCCGTATCCGGTAAACGGTTGGGCACGATCATCATAGGTGCGTTGCGACCATGACAGTACGGGGCTGAGGTTGAGCGGTTCGAAAATTTCCGGATAAAGGAGGTCCCGATGGATATCGGCTCCCTCACCCAGTTTTTGTTTCAGGAAGTTGTTCATCGCGACACCCAACAGGTAAGTATCGGTCGTGTGATAGACCCACTGTGTACCCGCAGGCGATTGGCGCGGCCAGGCTTCACAGCTGAAGCGTAGTTTATCCGCGTGGGTCTCTGCCACGAAAAAGCCACCCATGTCGTTGTCTTCGTCAGCGTTGAATACGGCGGACCTGTAGTTGCCGGTGGTCATATTGACCAGATGAGCGGGTGTCACCTCGTCCCAACGTTGGTCCGCAAGCCTGCATTCCGGAACCAGTCTGGAAACCGGTATTGCCGCAAATTCCGGCCAGCGGTTGCTCAATAGAAGATAAGCCAGGCCGGCAAAGACACTCTTGGCCAGTGAATAGGATGGCAGGTCGAGCACATCGCAAAACGGGTAAGGGCCGTAACGTGTCGGGCATTCACTGCGGTAGTGAACGCCGTTGAACACAAGACCATAAACACTTACATCATCAATTCCGGATGGCCGAAAAGCGCCGGCATCGAGACCTGGATAATCGGTCTCAAATGCGGAAAATGACTTTACCTGTAAACGTTTGGCGACCTCCTTGCGATAGTCAGCGGCGACCCCAGTGGTTGAAAGTGTCGGGACGGGTGTGTACTCCGCCTTTACAACACCCCATAAATTCAACTTCAGGTACAGGCAGGTCTCACTGGTAATTTGCCAGGCGACACGCGATATCGATCCTTCCTGCTTGTAAAGAAAAGTCATTAGGCCGTTATGCGTACAATTTTGATTTTTTTCCTTCAGCGCAAATGGAAGGGCTGCCCTCGACCAACCCATGTCAGCGGTGCTTGTCCAGACCTGACCTGGTTCCAGAATGATTTCCCAATAAGGGTGATCGCTACGCTGTGGTTCACGCTTCACCGGAATGAGCGCGGCACCATCACTGACATACTCAAAGGAAAAGGCTGGAAGATCTGCCACCTTCAGTTGTTCATTGCCGCTGACCTGAAATGTGTCCACTACGATCGCAATGCCGGTTAGGTCATGGTTGCCATCCAGTGTCAATAAGCCGCTAAAAGGCTGCGCTGGCGATGACGCTTCAGGTGGGGTAAATGCCCGTGTTGAAAGTGGTGTTTGCAAGGCATCATTACCCAAGAGAAAATTGGCACTGATTTCATGCGACTGGTCCGGCTGAACAGGTGAATGGACGACAGATGTCCCTGAAGCAAGGCAGATGCCCGACATCAGCACCGCTAAAACAAAGACCAGTTGCAAGCGAAATCTGCCAGGGTCAGCCAAGGCAATTCCGGGCTTGCTTTACCACAACGTCAGCATGTTTGGGGTCCGTTAACAACATTAACCGCTACTGGCTCTCACCGGATTCAAGTGGCAGGTGGCCATAAACCAGTTTGCCGCCAAGAAAGGTCAGCAATACGCGGGTTTCAGAAATCCTCACCGTTTCCACATCGAATAAATTCCTGTCCAGGACAACGATATCGGCCAGTTTTCCGACTTCCAGCGAACCGGTCACGTCCTCCTGAAAATTGGCGAAAGCACCGTTGATCGTGCAACTGACGATGGCGTCCCCAATGTTTACCTCTTCACCCGGCAACATGGGTTTCGCGGTTCGCTTGTCATCCAGGGGCAGCGCGGGCCGGATACGTGTGACTGCGGCTTCAATAAGATCCAACGGGTTTGGTGATGTGACAAACCAGTCGCTGCCGTATGCGATGGTCACGCCTGCATCCTGGAAACTGCGATTGATTTCCATCCAGCGTTTGCGCTTTTCACCCAGCTTTACGTTGATCAGGTCGCCGATATAGTGACTGCTGGTGGACCACATGGGCTGGACATTTGCGATAATATCCAGCTTCCTGAGCCTGGGGATATCGTCCGGATTCACCAGTTCAAGGTGGGCTATCTGGTGACGTGAGTCGCGCTTGCCGTTTTTCTCCCGGGCAAATGCGAAAGCATTCAGCGCTTCCCGCAGCGCGCCGTCGCCATCGGCATGGACATGCACCTGGAAACCTTCCTTATCGAGTGCTGTAACGACTTCATTGAGGTGATCCTGTTCAAACATGCTCAGACCGCGTTCGCCGGGGCGGTCGGCGTAGTCTTCAAGCAGTTTGGCGGTATGCGTATGCATGACACCGTCCTGCCAGATTTTTACACTGGTCGCTCTGAAATTATCGAAATTTGCACCTGATCTGATTTGCTTCATTCGTTCGAGCTGTTCCATGCCGCGATTGGGCCTCCAGTAGAGCGCTGCAACCACCCTCAAAGTCAAAAGGCCCTCGGCAGCGGCTTTCTGATAGGCCGGTAGCGTTCCATAGAGTCCGGCATTATCCAGTTCCACCCAGGCATCCTGCACGCTGGTAATACCCAGACTGTTCAGGTAGGTCTGTACTTCCAGCAAGGCCTTGAAACGGTCCTCATCGGTAACTTCGGGCTGGGCCTTGAGAATCAGCTGGATCGCCGGGTCCTCGAGGAACAGGCCGATGGGTTCGCGGCTGCCAGGATAACGTTCGATGATGCCCGCGGTTGGATTCTCGGTGGTTGCGTCGATGCCCGAGAGTTCCATGGCCATTGAATTTGCCCAGACACTGTGGCCGTCATATGAACCGAGCGTAATGGGACGGTCTGCGGCGATAGCGTCCAGCAATTTTTTATCCGGCCGCAGATCGTCACTGAAATAGGCGTGAGACCAGCCGCTTCCCGTCAGCCAGCTGTTGCCCGGATTATCTTTGACGCATTGGCGTATTTTATCCAGGTAGGCATCCAGTCCGCTCAATTCCCGCAGGTTGCACATCTGTGTTTTCAGCATCGCGCTGACGGGGTGGATATGGGAATCGTGGAAGCCGGGTAATACCATTTTGCCTTTGAGTTCGACGAGGGTTGTCTGCGGCCCGATATGGCTGTCAAGTTCATTGTCCTGGCCGACGAAACTGATCCTGCCGTCCTTGATGGCCAGTGCTGCGGCCCAACTGCGGCTTGCATCCGCCGTGTATATCGCACCACCGCGAAGCGCCAGATCTGCATGCTCTGTGGCCGCCGAAATGCCCGGAATGAGGGTTGAAACTGGCACGATCGCCATGACCAGCAGTTGCCGCAAAACGCTTTGCTTTGTAATGAGTTGCAGGTTCACGAAATATACAATCCGGAATCTTCCAGGGCACGCCTGAGCGGTTTCAGTTCCTCCTCGTAAGACCGCCATCTTCCGACTGAGCTTGTATAGACTTTCTGCCTGACCTGTGTTGCGCTGGCGGTTGTCGATGCGGTGGTGTTCTTATGGAATTCGAGACACCGATCCTCCCAATTCAGACCGCAAAATCTCAGCAGACGCCGGGCTTCCGCTTCGGTGTCCCGCACCAGCTCCTCGTAGTGAACCGTATGGATGACACCCGGTATAACCGCGTTCCAGTGCGCCATGAGCCGGTCAAAGGCCAGGTAATACGCAGCCAGGTCCTCCAGGTCATAGGAAAATGGATAGGCATCGCGAAACAGCTGTTTGTACATCGCATAACAGCTATCCATCGGCTGTCTTCTAACGTTGATGATTTTGGCATGTGGAAGTGCCTGATGGATGAGTCCGGCGTACAGGTAATTGAAAGGCAGTTTGTCGATAAAGTGTGGGGTCTTACCCGTCAGTGGCCGCGTGCACTGGATATAGTTCCGGCCCAGAAGCTGGTAGTCAATCTCGGCGGATGCCGCAATGAACTGTGCCCGGCCGGTCTGTTTGCCAGCCATTTTCAGACGCGTAAGTTTGGTTAACTCAATACCAAAATGCCCCAATTCCCCTGCCGCGTATACGCAGGAATGTGAACCGAGTATGCGTTCGAGGAGTGTCGTACCGGATCTTGGCAGGCCGATGACGAACAGGGGTTCCCTGTTGTCAAAACCGTTGCGCTCCTTGCTGAAAAAGTCACGGTTAAAAACCTCGATGATCCGGTCGATAATCGCGACGTCGGTCGAGACGTTGTAGCGCATGCCGGCACGGCGCAAATCCGCGCCACGTTTCAGGTAGGTAAAGGATTCGCGGTAAGACCCGAGGTCTTCAAGTTCCTTTGCCAGGGCATAGCAAAACGAAACCTGGCCGGTAGTGCTTAGCCCACCCTGGTCCAGGGTATTCTTCAGGCTTGCAACATGATTTTTCTCTATCGACTGCTTTTTCAGAGAAGTTCGCATGGCGGCCGCCTCGTGATCTTTGGGGTCAATGGAGAGGATCTTATTGAGCGTGTTTTCTGCCGGGATTATCTCGCCACGAAAGCGCTGTGAGGTTGCAAGGTTAAATAAAAACTCAATTTCTTCGGGTCGGGCCGCAACGGCCTGCAAGTAGTTTTCCTGCGCCCCTGCATGATCGTCGATGCGGGCCTGCAACATGCCAATTTCATTGTGTTGGTGGGGCGTCAGGGCAGGCCGATCAGCCAGCTTCGACAAGACAGCCAGCATATCCGCCGTATTGCCCTGTTCCATCAAACACCTGGCATGCAATAACATCCAGTTGACATTATCCGGAGCAAGCCCGATGGCCTGCCGGGCCATTTCAAGCGCACGTTGCGGGTTTGCCACCCTTAAAAAGAATTCTGCGGCGGCCACCCAGCCTTCGGCGAGATGGGGGAATTGGGTGGTAACTTTTTCACACGCTTTGCCGGCGCCCTGGAAGTCGCGTTTCTCCATCATGCGGTAAATGCTGTCCACCAGCGCTTTGTTGCCGTTCGTGTTTCTCATATCGCCGTATATCATAGGCTGAAAAAGCCGGGGTGAGCCGGCCTTTGCAGATTCTGAATCATGCCACTTGGTGGTCAAAACCAATATTTTGCTGAAATGCCAATGGTCCTGGGCTGGGATATAAACGTCTTCTGACCCTGGCCATAATAAAAGTCCTCTGGACGGGTGACAAAATATCCTTCCTTGAATATCGCGGTCGTACCTTCTTCATTGAATGCGTTCTTGACGTACAGGCTCGCACTCCATTTTTCCCCAACCAGTGTCGTGGAAAAGTTCCACAGGGAGAAGGCATCCAGCGTCTGGTTCCAGTCGGCAGTGTCCAGGATCGAGTTCTCGGACTCACCCTGGTAGTAAACCGAACCCCTGTTCAGCCATTGCAAACCGTTTGACAGCGTGCTGGTGTGTGTCAATGACAAATTCAGTGAGTGTTCGGGCGTGCCGGGTAACTGGTTTCCCTCACTGGCCTCCAGCCTTTCGGAAGGGTTGTCGGGATTGCCCGTTTGTACATACAAATCTTCAGACAGCTCGGCATCGACATAAGCGTAGCCGCCCCTCAGGACCAGTGCATCGGTTATCGCCCAGGACAACTCCAGATCCAGGCCCTTGGAAGTCGCTTTCGAACCATTGACGACTGCGTAGAATGCGCCGGATGGCGTTGCCGTGTTCAACTGGGGATCGGACCAGTCGATATAGAATGCTGAAATCGTGTAGCTGAGGTTTTCCTGTGAGCCTTTAAAACCAATCTCGTAGTTGACGACGCTGTCACTTTCAAACGAGGAATAGGAAGGGTCGTTGCAATACCGCACGCAGCCGGGATACCAGACCGGGGAGGCGTTGCTTCCACCCCTGCGATAGCCTTCAGAAATGGTCGCATACAGCATTTGAGCGTCATTGAGATGCCATGCCAGGTTCCCTTTGAATAACCAGTCGCTGTCTTTCTCCGTCGTGGTGATTTCGGGCGCCTCGCCGAAATCATAGACACTACCGATCCAGATCGGCAGCAGGGTTTGCGAAGTCACCGTATTCTTATTGTCGAAATAACGACCGCCCAGGGTCAGATCGACGTCATCGGTGATATTGAATGTCACCTCACCAAATATGGCGGAATCCCTGAATTCCGTGTCATAGGTCCAGACAAAGGTATCGTTGCTGGGGCCATAGAAATCATTGGCCCAGCCACTGGCATCACGCCAGGGCTGGAATCCCAGCACGGTTGTCAACTGGTCGGCATTACCGTTCTGGTCGAGGTAGTACAAGCCCAGCACCCAATCCACGGAAGATTCACCGTCTGAAACGAGGCGAAACTCCTGTACCC
>JBFZEL010000437.1:0-6285 GCA_041306925.1 Lysobacterales bacterium | reverse complement strand
GTGCCGCACGACAGGATGCGCAAACGCATCGCGGAGAACATGGTCGCCAGCCTGATGCATACCGCGCCGCACGTCACCGCCATATTCGAGGCGGACCTCTCAGCCGTGATGAAACACCGGGCCGCCAACAAGGAAACCTTTGCCAGGTCCGGTGCAGCGTTGACCCTGACGGTTTATTTCATTGCCGCCAGCATCGCGGCGCTCCGCAAAGTGCCGCAGGTCAACAGCCGCTGGTTTGATGACCACCTCGAGATCTTCCACCACATCAACGTGGGCATCGGTACGGCCCTCGGTGACCAGGGCCTGATCGTACCGGTATTGAAACAGGTCCAGGACATGGACCTCATGGCCATCGCCGCGGGCCTGGCCGACCTGACCGCCCGGGCACGGGACAACCGACTGAAACCGGAGGACGTCCGCGATGGCACGTTCACGCTATCCAACCACGGTGTCTCCGGCAGCCTGATCGCCACACCCATCATCATCAACCAGCCACAGTCTGCTATCCTCGGTGTCGGCAAGATTGAAAAGCGCATCAAAATAATGGAAATTGATGGTCAGGATGTCATCACCATCCGGCCGATGTGTTATATCACCCTGACCATTGACCACCGTGTGCTGGATGGCTACCAGACCAACACCTTCCTGGCGGAACTGGTCAGAACGCTGGAACACTGGTCATAAAACACCCGGTCCATCCCGGCGGATGGATCAGCAATCCTGTCAACCCGGAGAGCCTGGATGAATATTGAGAGTTATGTGTGTGGTGCCTGGATTGCAGGCAGCGGCGCCGGTGTGGAAGTCCGCCATGCCATCCATGGCGAACCGGTCGGGCGGGTCAGCAGCACGGGTCTCGATTTTGCGGAGATCCTTGACTTTGGACGCAGCCGGGGTGGCGCCGCGCTGCGCAGCATGACCATCCACGAGCGCGCCAACATGCTCAAGACCCTGGCCGCCCACCTGCTGAACCAAAAGGAGCTCTTCTACAGCATCTCGGCCAAAACCGGCGCCACCAGGGCGGACAGCTGGATCGACATCGAAGGCGGCATCGGCACGGTCTTCGCCTATACCGGTATCGCGCGGCGTGAATTGCCCAACGAGACCTTCGCCGTCGAAGGCCGCACCGAGAAACTCTCCGCCGCGGGCAGTTTCGTGGGACGCCATATCCTGACGCCAAAACACGGTGTCTCGCTGCACATCAACGCCTTCAATTTTCCCTGCTGGGGGATGCTGGAAAAGATCGCGCCCAGCCTGATCGCCGGCGTGCCGGCGATCGTCAAGCCGGCAACGGTATCGTGTTACCTGGCCGAGGCCATGGTCAGGGAAATCATCGCCTCCGGAATCCTGCCCGAAGGGGCGCTGCAGCTGATCTGCGGCAGCACCGGCGACATCTTCGATCATTTGAACGAGCAGGACAGTGTCACCTTCACGGGCTCCGCCGCAACCGGGCGGATGCTCAAAACCCATCCGAACATCGTCGCCAACAGCATACCGTTCAACCTCGAGGCCGACTCGCTGAACTGCTCGATACTCGGCGCTGCAGCAGCACCCGGAACGGCCGAGTTCGACCTGTTCATCAAGGCCGTGGCGCAGGAGATGACCGTCAAGGCTGGCCAGAAATGCACCGCGATCCGCCGCACCATCGTGCCGCGGGAGCACATACAAGCGGTGATCGAAGCACTCAGCGCAAGACTGGACAAAACACCCTTAGGCGACCCGGCGGTTGCGGGCGTCAGGATGGGCGCACTGGTGGGCCGTGAGCAGGTCGAGGACGTCTGGGGCGCCGTGCAGCAATTGGCCGAGGACTGTGAAATCGTATACGGCGGCCGACGGGAATTTGAAGTCAGGGGCGCCGACCGTGACAAGGGCGCGTTTTTCCCGGCCACCCTGCTGTACTGCGATCAACCGTTTTTATCGAAGTCTGCACACGCGGTCGAAGCCTTCGGCCCGGTAAGCACGATTTTGCCTTACAAAAATGCAGATGAAGCCATCGAACTGGCCAGGCTGGGCCGTGGCAGCCTGGTCGGGTCACTGGTCACCGCGGACGATGCGGAAGCGGCCAGGATCGTCTTCGGCACGGCGCCCTGGCACGGCCGCCTGCTGGTGCTCAACGGCGACTGCGCGAAAGAATCCACCGGGCATGGCTCACCGCTGGCGCCGCTGGTGCACGGCGGACCCGGCCGCGCCGGCGGCGGTGAAGAACTGGGTGGCAGCCTGGCGATCAAGCACTACATGCAGCGCACCGCCCTGCAGGGCTCGCCGGATACGCTGACCGCCATCACGCGGCAGTTCACGACCGGGGCGACGCCCAGGACCGGACCCGTCCACCCGTTCAAAAAGACCTTTGACGAGCTGGCAATCGGCGACTCGCTGATCAGCCACCGGCGTACCGTCACCGAGGCCGATATCGTCAATTTCGGTTGCGTGTCAGGTGATCATTTTTACGTCCATTTCGATGAAATCGGCGCAAAGGAATCGCTGTTCGGTAAACGTGTGGCGCACGGCTACTTCCTGCTCTCGGCTGCCGCGGGTCTGTTTGTCGATCCGGCACAGGGGCCGTTGCTGGCCAATTACGGCCTGGAAAACCTCAGGTTCCTGGAACCGGTCGGTATCGGCGACACCATTCGCGTGCGGTTGACGGCAAAACAGAAAATCAAGAAGGACAAACGGCCCGGCGAGACACGCGCCACCGGCGTGGTTGTCTGGGACGCGGAAATCACCAACCAGGATGGTGTCAGCGTCGCGGTCTATGACATCCTGACGCTGGTTGCGCGTGCCGACGACTGACTACGACTCCTGAATCTTCGCGGCCACGACCGTCACGCGGACCCGCCTGCCCAACTCGCTGGTATCGGGGATATCCTGTATGCCCGTACCGACCGTGTCCTGCTGCCCCGGTTCCAGCCGCCGCTCGATGCTGCGTGAAAATTCGCGCAACTTGCCATTGACATCGATGTGTTCCACTTTCAGGGTAATGTTTTTCACGGTCACCGGCGAGCCGTTGCGCACCGCGGCGGTCACCTTGCCATTTTTCTCAAGCACTGCTTTCGCCTGGATATATTTGGCGGGGTTGCGTGGCAGGTCGATGCTGACCAGTTCCTTTTCGGCCTGTTTGCTGATTGCAGAATTGGAGCCTGCTGCCGCCTGGTAGTGTTTGAGCGCAGACTCCAGGTTGCCCGCCTGCTTGTCCATGTTGCCCAGCAGGAAATTGGCCTGGGCCGTGGGCAGCAATTCCAGGCTGTATTCCAAATCGGGCCGGGCCTGCGCAAAATTCCCCTGTTCATAACGGGCCTGACCGCGCCGCATGTGATGATAGAAAAAGCCATTATCCCGTTGTATGGCATCGCTGTAAGCCACTTCGGCTTTCCGGTAGTTATCGGTGGCGGCGTAAATATCACCTGACAGGGCATGGAAAAGCGCTTCCCGCGGTTCCCGCCCGAGCGCCCGGTCCGCCAGCGTGCGTGCTTCACCGACCCTGTCCCCGGCCAGGGCTTTGCGGGCGTTCTCATAGTCTGCGTAGGCAGGTTGCACCTCGCGCAGATACGCTGTCTTGCGCAGATAAACATCCCGCCCGAACTCACCGCTGTCCGGCAGGGTCTTTGCGGCGGCCTGGTTGTTGGCCACCCGTTCAGTGGATGGCGGATGTGACGCAAACATCCCTGAAAGCCAGTCACTGCGACGCTCCGCGGACAACCTGACAAAGCTTTCCTGGAGTTGCACAGCGCCCTGGGGGTGGTAACCCGCGGCTGACATGTAACGCATGCCGTAGAGATCGGATTCGCGCTCAGCGTCACGCCCGTACTTGGTCGTAATCAGTTGCGCTCCCAATTGCGGTACGATCATGGCCACCTGCTGACCCATCTCGGAATCGGCCATGGAACTGCCGAAAACCATCGCGGCTACCATGCCCGCCTGCGTGAGCATGCCCTTGGACTGCTGACGCGCGCCGTGGGCGGCGTCGGCGTGCACGATTTCATGACCCAAAACAGCGGCCAGTTCTGCTTCGGAATTCAATTCCGTCAGCAACCCGCGGTTCACCGCGATCTTGCCACCGGGTAAGGCCCACGCATTGGGAGTCGAATCATTGAGGATATGAAACTCGTAGGGCAAGTCACGTTTGGACTGTGCGGCCAGACGCTGGCCCACGTCTTCGACGTACTTTGTGAGTTCCGGGTCGAGGATGTAATCGCCGCCCTCCGACTGCCGCATGGGCGCATACATTTGCTGACCCACCTGGCGTTCCCAGTTTTCATCCAGGTTGGGCAGCACAAAATTCTTCTCACCCGTCACCGGATTGACACTGCAACCGGCCAGGGCGAACGAAAAACCAAGTATCGCAATCAGTAATCTACGCATGCTTTACCTCCATCCTCATCCGGGCAGGGTGCACGTGATCACCCGCCGCCTAGGGTGTGCAGCATCAGTCATACACCCTAAGGTTTAAAATCGTATTGTCCTGCCTGCATGGAGCGACGCCCAGGCTCCACTTCCGTCAGCGCTTCGGTCCTTACCAGCGTCGCCAGGCAACGCCGGGCCAACTCCTGGTATTCCAGTGTGCCCTGGCTTTTCCATTCGACTTCGCTGTCACTGAGTTGACGTTTGACGCGCGCCGGCACGCCGATCACCAGGCTGCGGGGCGGGCACTCGAACTTCGCGCTGACAAGTGCCGCGGCCCCGACGATTGAAGATTCGCCAATCACAGCATCATCCATCACCACCGCCAGCATACCGACCAGCGCGTTCCTGCCGATACGGCAACCGTGCAACACGGCGCCATGTCCGACATGACCGTTGCACTCGACGATGCAGTCCTTGCCGGGAAAACTGTGCAAGACACAGCTATCCTGCACATTGGCGCCCTGCTCCACGATAATACGGCCAAAATCGCCTCGCAGCGAAGCATGCGGGCCAATGTAACAACCGGCACCAATCAGCACATCGCCGATTAAAACAGCGGTCTCATGCACAAAGGCCTGCGGATGGACAACCGGGGTGATTCCTTCAAGACTGTATACGGGCATACACGCGCACACCTTATAAAACTCTGCATAAAAAGGCATGATACACAACTATTATTGCGATGCTCCAGTTTGTAACCATTTGCAACAATCAGGCGGAAAGAATCGGCATGGACTTCAATCAGATCGAATTTGAAATTGAGGCAGGCGTGGCCACCCTGACTTTGAACCGGCCTCAATCGCTCAACAGCTTTACCCCGCAGATGCACGCGGAAATACGCATCGCCATGCAGCAGGTGACCGATGATGCGGCCATCCGCTGCCTGGTGATCACCGGTGCGGGCCGTGGTTTCTGTGCCGGCCAGGACCTCGGTGACCGGGCCTCGGCGGGTGCTGGTGATGCACCCGATGTCGGCAAATCTGTCGAAGCAGACTATAACCCCCTGATCCGCAGCATCATGCACTTGCCCAAACCGGTGATCTGCGCGGTCAACGGCGTGGCGGCGGGCGCCGGCGCGAGCATCGCGCTGGCCTGCGATATCGTGCTGGCGGCGCGCTCCGCCAGTTTTATCCAGGTATTCTGCAAGATCGGACTGATCCCCGATTCCGGCGGCACCTGGAACCTGCCGCGCGCCGTTGGCATGGCAAGGGCCAAGGGGCTTGCCATGCTGGGTGAGCGCCTGCCTGCCGCAACCGCCGAGTCGTGGGGTCTGATCTGGAAGTGCGTGGACGATGATGTCCTGCAGCAGGAAGCGCAAAAAATGGCGCGCTATTTTGCCACCCAGCCCACCCGCGCCCTCGGCCGGATCAAGCGCCTGCTGCACGAATCCGCTGCCAATACGCTGGCCGCGCAACTGCTGCTGGAACAACAGGCCATGCAGGAACTCGGGCAAAGTGAAGATTACCGCGAGGGCGTCGCCGCCTTTTTGGAAAAGCGCACACCGGTTTTTAAGGGTCTCTGAACCACTGGACGAAATGCAATGAACGAAGCTTACCTGTGCGATGCCATCCGCACGCCCATCGGCCGTTACGGCGGCAGCCTGGCCGGGATCCGCGCGGATGACCTCGGCGCCATTCCGATCAGGGCGCTAATGGCAAGAAACGGCGGCGTCGAATGGTCCGCCCTCGATGACGTTTACTATGGTTGCGCCAACCAGGCCGGCGAGGACAACCGCAACGTGGCGCGGATGAGTGCGCTGCTTGCAAGTCTGCCCGCAAGCGTGCCGGCGGTGACGCTCAACCGTCTGTGCGGCTCGGGTATGGACGCGGTCGGCAGCGCCGCCAGGGCGATCCGTTGTGGCGAGGCGCAACTGGTCATTGCCGGTGG
>JBFZEL010000436.1:0-2681 GCA_041306925.1 Lysobacterales bacterium | reverse complement strand
CAGTGAATTGCGCCAGTTGTGCATACTGCAACAAAACCAAAGCAGCATTATTCAGTGAAACTCGGATTTATTTAGAATTTTCGTGGTACAGGGCCGCACCGCCATTTTCAAATATTGCAAGTCATTGAAAATGAAGCAAAACAAAAATGTCATTACATGTTTTGCCTGCTCTGATCATCCAGGGACGAATTAATCAGAGCTACCTTAGAAAAACTATTGATTCAAATGGTGCCGATAGGGTGACTCGAACACCCGACCTACGCATTACGAATGCGCCGCTCTACCAACTGAGCTATATCGGCCCCGAAGGGCGGCAAGTATATGCAAATCAGCACGCTGCGACAACATCGTTGTAACAGGATATTTACCTACCCCGGGTGCAGGGATCGCTGACAAATCCTTTTGACAATGTGCTCTATCGAACCTGCCGGCACATCCGCAGAATGTATCAAAATCAGTCGCACGGCAGCCAAGGGGGGCGCGCAACGTGTATCTACATCCAACATGCCAGGGACATCTTTGCGCCGGGGTGCGCAGACCCAAATTTGGAAACTCCGGCTTCAGCCTGTTGGAGGTCCTGATTGCAGCCACGATTTTTTCCCTGGGGCTTGCGGGCTTCGCGGCGCTCCTGCTCAACAGCATGATCGGCTCGGCACAGGCCCGCCGTGAGGGCATCGCGGCCACGGCGGCGGCCAGCCTGGCTGAACAGATCCGTCTGAATCCGGCCGCGCTTAACCGCTACCTGGAGCCACCGGACGACCTTTCAAGAATTTGCAACGGCCAGATCCCATGCACGCCTGATCAGCAAGCCGATTACGACTTCAGAATCTGGCAGCTTGATCTCGCCGACCGCATCCAGAACGCCAGGGGGCTGGTCTGCCACGATGGGACGCCAGCGGATGGCGTCGAGGGAAACGGTCATTGTGACGGTAGCGGTCCCCTGGTGATCAAAATATTCTGGCAAGGTCAGAACGGCGCGGCGAGCGGCGAAACCGGGACTCACCGGTTTACCCTCGAGGTATCCTGATATGGCGACTTTCAGCGACCAGCGCGGGTTGTCATTAGTGGAAGTGATGATCGGTGTATCTTTGTCCACCCTGTTGTTGTCGGGTGCCGTCCAGTTGATGAGCGCAAGCGTAACGGCCTACCGTCTGCAACTGGGCCAGGGCCAACTGGAAGATTCCAGCCGTTACGCACGGGATGTCCTGATAAGACACATTGGCCAGGCCGGCTTTCAACCGCAACCCTGGCTCAATCCGTCGGGTTTTGCCGCCCTGACCGGCGAAAGCCTTGACGGCGGTGCAGCGGCGCCGGATCAACTGGGTCTGCAACGCTGGTCCAGGCTCAACTGTTATGGCAATGAAAATCCCGTCACTGATGGCGACGGCCAACCGGCGTTCTACCTGCTGCAGACCCGTTTCAGTGTCAGCACTGCCAACAACCTGGCCATGACATGCCGCTACGGCCCGGATATTTCCAGCCTGCAAATACAGATGAACAATTTCGGCCTGGTCGAGGAGGTCGAATCGATGCAGGTCCTGTACGCAGATGACCGGGATGGCGACGAAATCGCGGACGGCTGGGTCACAGCCGGGTCATGGTTGCAGGAAAGCAATATCCGGGCAGTGAAGGTGGCGCTGTTGATGTCCACGACACAGGCATTCGACGCGGCGGCCAGTTCCGATTACACGCTGCTCGATCAGTCGATTACCACACCGGCGGACGGCCATTTGCGCACCGTCAGCACGTTGACGACCGCTATCCGCGGAAGACTGCGATGAACGGTCGTGCGGTTGTTTTTCCACGCCGCGTGTTGCGGGCACAAGACGGCATGGTGCTGCTGTTGTGCCTGCTGTTTCTGATGTCGTTGACCCTGTTGGGACTGGCGGCTTCCTCCGATGCACTTTTGCAGAGCAAGCTCTCGGCCAACCTGCAGGATTCTGAACGCGCCAGGCAATCCGCATTGCTGGCGTTGTCCTGGGCAGAGGACTGGTTGCTGTCGCTGCAAGGACCGGCACCCGGATACTGCCTGGATGCCTGTGAGGGTTTGCGTCTGCACGCCGGTTCCGCCGGTTCCGAATTACCGCCCCACCCCGAATTCGAAAACATTGGCTGGTGGCTGGTCAACGGTCATGAGGCGGGTGTCGATCCGCTGAGCGGGGAACGGCTGGAAACCATTACGGCTGACAGTTTCACCGCCCCGGTGTGGATCATCGAAGCGCTGCATACCGCCGCGCCAGCCGAATCCGGCAACCTCGACTTACAGGTCTGGTACCGCATCCTGGCACGCGGAACCGGGCGGACGGAGACAGTCGTCTCCGTCGTCGAAAGCGTTGTTGTCCGATCCTGGCCAACGACCGAAGCTGCCATCTCGTCTGGCGATGGGGTCGCAGGCGTCTGTCCGGGTTCGACATCACCAGGTTCCTCGGCACCGGCAATCTGCGGGCGTTTCGCATGGCGCAAAATTCTTTGACCAGCATGATGACCAGATCAGGACCCGGATCCGTGCATGGCATTACGTTGATTGAACTGATCATCGTCCTCGCCGTCATGGGTATACTCATGGCGACCGCGGTGCCGTCCTACCGCAGTTATGTCTTAAGGGTGAACCGCACCGAAGCGATCAGAATGCTGTTGCAAGCATCCATGTGCCAGGAGCGTCTGAATGCCAGTCGCGGCAG
>JBFZEL010000435.1:0-3796 GCA_041306925.1 Lysobacterales bacterium | reverse complement strand
AGGACAACGCAATCAAGTTCAACGTGGAGATCCCGTTTTGCTGTGCCTTTATCCGTCCGTTGGCGCAGTCCTTTGTTCAACCCGAGAGAACGGTTGAATCGGAAGCCCTGTTTGCCCAGTTTGATTACAGTGTCAATGACCGGCTTAACCTGACTGCCGGGTACCGTTATAGCTGGGATGAGAAACAGGACAAAAACGGTTCCACCCACTCAACGACCGGCTACTGGACCAACCCGGGTCTGTATTCTGCGGACCCTGACAATACCTTCTGGTATGAAAGCTGGACCTTCATCGGTGATGGCACGGAGTTCTATGGCTTCAACGTGCCCTACTGGGCGGACTACTACCAATCCGATGACCTCGCACCCGATGACGGAACACTCGGCGCGGATTTCACCACGCGCGTGCCCGGCACCGACAATACGCACAAGGCAGACTGGGGCAAAGGCACCTGGCGGCTGGGTTTTGACTACGTCGCGAAGGACAATTTGTTTACCTATGGTTCCGTGGCCACCGGTTATAAAGCAGGCGGCTTCGGCGACAATGTCGACACCTGTGAGTGCGGCAACTGGACGACCTTTGATTACGACCCCGAAACCGTGACCACCTATGAACTGGGGTTCAAGTCGGTTTTGGCCGACGGCAAGCTGAACCTGCTGGGTACCGTCTTTTACAGTCAGTATGACGATATGCAGAAGACGTTTTTTGCCATCGTGGGTGAGAGTATTTACAGCGGTAATGATATTGGCACAAACCTGACCACCAATATTGCCGAGTCAGCCATCAGCGGTGTGGAAATCGAGATCGACTGGACCCCATACGAAGGTGGCCGCATATATGGCTGGCTCGCCTATCTCGACGCCGAGATCAAGGACATGCCTGCCGGTGATGGCTGGTTCTGCTTCGAGCGGGCGCTGCTGGGTCTCACTGAATGTCCGCCAGAGGTTGAAGATTCTGATCCGAGTTCACCCAACCAGAGACTCACCAACTTCAGGGGTAACCAGTTGCCCTGGTCACCCAAGTGGTCGGCAACGATTACGGCCGAGCACAACTGGTACTTCGGTAACGGTCTGCGTCTGAGCCCGGTCGCCACCGTGCACTGGCAGGACGAGATTTTTTTCCAGGACAACAACTTTGATGAAGGACCGTTTCACAGTGGCCAGGAGGCCTATGCTACCGTGAATGCATCATTGCGCCTGATCAGCGAGGAGCATCGTTGGGGCCTGGAACTGTATGTTTACAACGCCTTTGACGAGCGCACCCGCAACTGGGCCGATTATGGTCCTGGATACATCAAATCCAGCTATGCGCCACCGCGCGCCTACGGGGCGAAATTCCGCTACGATTTCTGAACTTGCATTCAGCCATTATGAACAAAGTATTTTTTAAGTGTAGATTCCACTGGACAACTTTGTAGACGTGTGAGGGGCCCTGTTGCAGCCGGTTGGCTTTGGCAAAATATCCAGCAGGGTTAAATTAATACCATCAACTTGGCAGGTAGAGAAAATGAATAAACTGGCAATGTATATCCTGACATTATTGTTAACGGTGTTAGCGAGCAACCCGGCTTTTGCCGTCATTTATCACAGTGATAATTTTGAAAGTTATCCGCTTTTCGAGGGCAATCCTGGCAACCTCGGCGGCGGCTGGCTCCTGTATGCAACCGTTTACAAAAATTACCCCGGGTGTACTGACTATTGGTATAACTATGGTGGTGTCTACCCCGCGCCAAATGGTTACCAGATTTCCAATATCGTGGAAGGCAGCACGGGCAAGGCACTGAATGTATTCAGCGATTACAACAACGGCAATCATGGTGACGGGGCCTGTATAGAAACGAACGTTTTCCAGGAGCGCGTCCTCTCGGTTGCGGATACCGGCTACTACACCTTCAGGTTCGAAACCCAGGTGCCCATGGAGCTTGGCGTGAATGTCAACACCTATGGTTTTGTCAAGTTGCTCGATCCAAACAACGGCTACAGCGCGGACCTGTTTGAAAAGGTTTCAACTGTTACGGCGGGGTCCAAGTTGATCTTTGTAAACCTGGATTCGTCGGCCGCCGGCAAAATTCTGCAGTGGGGGTTCACAACGACTGCTTCCAATTATCAGCCTTCAGGGCGTTATTACGATAACGTAACTTTTGCCCCGCGGGGTTCGGGTGCATATGAAGGCGACGAGAATAGTGTACCGATACCTTTTTGGGCATACCTGGCGATGGCTGGCATGTTGGTGTTGGTTGGCGGCGCAAAGTTGCGGTCCCGAAGAAAATCGTAATCCACAAGAATTTTTACAGGCAGGAGACGGTAGTGAAGCGCACTAACAACAGGATGACCATGCTATGCAGCGTATTGCTGGTGGTGGTTGGCATCAGCAGCCAGGCTGCAGCGGCGACGCTATTCAGCGACGATTTTGAAGATCGCGTACAGAACCAGGCTTTGATCGGCAACAACTGGACCTGGTATGACCAGTGGTTCGCGGCAGACGGTTGCACCGGCGAAGCGACCGCTGGGTTTGGCCCTTACGATGATGGCAACCCCAATGATTACGTAGCAGCCAACCGCAACTTCTTTACCGTTCCGCCGGGGACTGACGATTACTATCGTGCCGGGCTCGAAGTTCCGGCTTGGGAGAGCGTCGCACTGACCAGCATGTTGAGGGTATATGGTAACCAGTACAACACCCGAGGGAATTGTCAGCGGACCCTGGTTTTCCAAGAAAAGACCGCCCCGGCGGCCGGTACGTATGTATTCTCATTTGATGTCGCCCAGGATAAGGACGGCGCACCTGCCAACGGCGAAACCACAGCCGCTTTTGTCAAAGTCCTGGATCCGGCCAATGGATATGAAACGGTCCTGTTTGAGTTGGTAAAAACCACACCGCCAACCGCCACCTCGGTGGATGACGTCGCCACCCTGCGGCAGTCCGTTGAATTCACCATTACCGGGGCCATGGTTGGCAAGTTGCTGCAGTTCGGTTTCTATAATGATGTGTCGCCCAATCTTGGCCAGTCCTGGGGCGACTCGGCGGCGCTCTACGACAACATAACGGTCACCGACCTGGAAATCGGACCGGCGCATTCCGGTTCCTGGTACAACGCGGAGCAAAGCGGGCACGGCTTTTCGATCGAGTTCGGCCAACTGGAAGACGGCACACGCCTGGGCGTCGTTTACTGGTACACCTATGACAATACGGGAGAACCGATTTTCATGCTGGGTAACGGTGTTCCGAACGGCCAAACCCTGGAAGTCACATTCTTCTCACCCACCGGCATGCAATACGGCGTGTGGCAAAGCCCGACGGAGAATGCTGGCGGTACCGCCGTATTCAACTTCACCGACCGGGAGAATGCCACGTTCAGCTATACTCCGTCGGCTTTTACGGATGCCGAGTGGGGACACACAACCCCGATCGTAGATCTGCCGTTGGTCAAGCTATTCGGAATACCGGCAGACAAGTACTACAGCACGCCGGAGTGACCCGGGCACCGTGTCTTGCGCGTTCAAGTCCATCCGGTCAAAGCCAGGGTGGACTTGAACCGCTAAACAAAAGGGGATTTCTCGAGTTGGAAAAAATGTCGCCGATACAGAAAAACACCGGCCCCTGGCCCCATGGCGCAGCGGCCAAACCCAAGCGTGGCTTGAGCCTGACCCTGTCCGTTCTCTGTTTGTTTGCCGTTACGATTAACACGGCCTTTGGCCAGTTGATCTGGAGTGACGAATTTGACACCGGATCGTCTCTAAACCCTTCTGTCTGGTCCTATGACCTGGGTGCGGGCGGCTGGGGCAACCAGGAACTG
>JBFZEL010000434.1:0-2711 GCA_041306925.1 Lysobacterales bacterium | reverse complement strand
TTGCCGGTCTTGCCCGTAGCCCGTTTTACCGTGCGCGTCCGAGCAGCGCCTTCGCTGCAGCAACGTTGCTGGATGTGGCGGAAACCGAGGCTTTTATCCAGGCCACCCAGCCCAAGCAGTGTGCTAAGCTGAGCACCCAATATCCCGGAGAGCAGCGGTCCGCACTGGCCAGCCATCTGACCGCCCTGATCCAGAATCGCGGCACGTTGGCGGTGCTGAGAAACGGCGTGTCGTTCAGCGGCATCAATCTCCAGCTGGTCTATTTCCGCCCGTCCGCCGGCGGCAACCCCGAACATCAATCGCGCTATGAGAACAACCGCTTTGCAGTGATGCGCCAAGTCCATTTCTCCACCAAAACGCCCGACCAGTCTGTAGACGTGGTGCTCCTGCTCAACGGCCTGCCGATTGTGTCGGTGGAGCTGAAAAACCATTTCACCGGCCAGAACGTGCAGCATGCCATTGCCCAGTATCGGCGGCGCGATAAAAACGAGCCGTTCTGGAGGCGCTGCCTGGTCCATTTTGCGGTGGATGACGATGCGGCCTATATGACGACCCGCTTGGCGGGCAAAGACACGGCTTTTTTGCCCTTTAACCGCGACACCCATAACCCCATAATTTACGACCGGTTTGCATCCAGCTACCTGTGGGATGATTTCACCGACGAAGACGGCGAACGCCAGCCGGGCATCTGGCGGGCGGATTCGCTGCTGCTGTTGATCCAGAACTATCTGCACTCCGAGCGCGACGAGAGAACAGGCCAGGAAAAATTCATCTTCCCACGATTTCATCAACTGATGGTGGTGCGTAAGTTGCTGGCGCATGCCAAGGCCAACGGCAGCGGTCACAGTTATCTGATCCAGCACAGTGCCGGATCGGGCAAATCCAACAGCATCGCCTGGCTGGCGCACCAGCTTGCCAACCTATGCGGCGCGGATGGGCAGCCGGTGTTCGACAGCATTGTCGTCATTACCGACCGCCGCGTGCTCGACCGGCAGTTGCAGGGCACCATCAAGCAGTTCGAGAAGATCAAGGGCACGGTGACGAAAATCGATCGCAACGCCAAACAGCTGGTGAAAGCATTGGAGCGCGGCGACAAAATTATCATCACCATCTTGCATAAATTCGGCTTTGTCGGCGACCTGGCCAAGATACCGGGCAAACGGTTTGCCGTGGTGGTGGACGAGGCGCACAGCTCGCAGACCGGCGAGGGTGTAAAAGACTTGCACCTGGTGTTGACCAGTGATGCGCAACTGGAAGAAGCCCTGAAAAAAGACGACGAGGCACGCGAAGCCGACGATCCCATCGAGTCGGAGCTTGAAAAGATTCAGAAGGCCCGCCAAAAACTGCCGCACCTGTCGTTTTTCGCCTTTACCGCCACTCCCAAGGACAAAACCCTGGAGTTGTTCGGCGTAAAGGATGCCAGCGTAAAAAAGGGTTTTCGGCCCTTCCACCAATACACCATGCGCCAGGCCATCGCCGAGGGGTTCATTCTGGATGTTCTGGAAAGCTACACCACCTACAAAACCTATTTCGAGCTGATTCAAACCGAAAAGGCCGATGGGGAAAAAGAGGTGGAAAAGCTCAAAGCCCGGCGGCTGATGCTGCACTATGTGGATCAGCACGAGTTTGCCATCAAGCGCAAGGCCCATATCATCGTGGACCATTTCACCCGCAACACGGCCCGCAAGATCGCCGGACAGGCCAAGGCGATGGTGGTGACGCACTCTCGCGCCCATGCCGTGCTGTATAAGCAGGCACTGGATGAAGTGGTGCGCGAACAGAATCTGGGCTTTGGCGTGCTGGTGGCCTTTTCCGGCACGGTGGCCATTAACGAACGCAAACACACCGAAGAGAACATGAACCCGCCCGGCACCGGTGACATCGCCGAAGCCTTCAAAAATCCGACCCAGCGGCTGTTGGTGGCGGCGAATAAATTCCAGACCGGTTTTGACCAGCCCCTGTTGCATACCATGTACGTGGACAAGAAGCTGGGCGGCGTGGCCGCGGTGCAGACCCTGAGCCGATTGAACCGCACCTTCCCCCCGCTCAAGCAGGACACCATGGTCCTTGACTTTGTCAACGATCAGGAGACGATCCAGGCGTCTTTCCAGGATTATTACCAGCGCACTGAACTGGAAGGAAAAACCGACCCGAACAAACTCTATAATTTAAAATACACATTGGAAAAGGCGGGCGTTTTTACACCCGAGGACGTGGCGGAATTTGTGGAGTTGTTTGTTGTCAAGAAAGTGAAATCGGAAAAGTTGGACTCCTTTTTCCAGCACATCGTAGAGAATGGCTATCAAAATCTGGCAGCCGAGCACAAGGGAACCAAGGATTATGAAAAAGTGAAGGCCGAGGCCAAGGATAAATTTCGCAAGGGTATCGCCCGTTATGTAAAACAATATCGATTCATCAGCCAGATCATGACCTTCACCGACACGGCGCTGGAAAAATTCTATCTCTTCGTCAAGCTACTGCTGCGCAAATTGCCCTATGAAAAGCAAACTTTGCCGCTGGAAGTAATCGAAATGATCGACATGGACAAGTATCGCGCCCAGGAAGAGCAAAACGGCCGCCTAACCTTGAAGGGTGAGGATGGCGTTCTGGAGCTGACTTCAGATGACGGGTACCGGCGCAGCCATGGGGATGAGGAAAAGATCAAACTCATCATTCAAAAGTTGAACAAAGATTACGGGATGTCCTTTGAA
>JBFZEL010000433.1:0-6758 GCA_041306925.1 Lysobacterales bacterium | reverse complement strand
CCCGTCAGCAGGATATTCAATTCGCACCCTGTGGCAACCGCTCTGCCGGGAGTTCACGCAAGCGCGGCGCCTGCCGGTCCCTGGCTGAAATGGACAAGGGTTCCGTTGGCCACGCAACACCGATATCCGGGTCATTCCACGCGATAGAAACCTCGTACTGCGGTGCATATTCGGTCGTGCAGTAGTAGTGAAACAAGGCGCTCTTGCTCAGAACGATAAAGCCGTGGGCAAAACCCTCCGGGATGTAAAGCTGACGATGACTATGCGCGCTCAACTCCACACCCGCCCACTGCCCAAACGAGGCCGAGCCCGGCCTGACATCCACTGCGACATCAAAGATACGGCCTTCGAGCACGTACACCAGCTTACCCTGCGGCTGGCGGTACTGGTAATGCAAACCCCTCAGAACACCTTTTTCAGAGCGGGAGACATTGGCCTGGGCAAATGTGCCCGGAAGGCCGTGCGCACTGTAACTGCTGGACTTCCAACTCTCCTGGAAAAACCCCCTCTCGTCGCCGTGTACACTGGGTTCAATGATGACAACGCCGGCCAGACCCGTTTTGATTACCCTCAACCGTCCGGCCCCCGCTCCAGGAGATTTACCAGGTATTCACCGTAGCCACTGTTGCGCAGCGGCCCCGCCAATTCAAGCACACGTTCACGGTCAATCCAGCCTTGCATATAGGCAATTTCTTCCGGACAGGCAACTTTGAGTCCCTGCCGGTTTTCGATGGTTTCAATGAAACTCGATGCCTGTTGCAGTGACTCGTGTGTACCCGTATCGAGCCACGCATAACCCCGGCCGAGGCGCTCGAGGTGCAGGCTGTCATCCTCAAGGTAACGCCGGTTCAAATCGGTGATTTCAAGCTCACCCCTGGTTGAAGGCTGTAATTCGCGGGCAAACCCGCTGGCGCGGCTGTCATAAAAATATAGACCGGTTACCGCGTAATTCGAACGCGGACGCAATGGCTTTTCCTCCAGGCTCAGTACCCGCATGGCGGCATCGAATTCCACCACGCCGTAACGCGCCGGGTCACGGACCCAGTAACCGAAAACCGTACTGCCTTGGGTCCTCTGCATGCTGCGGGTGAGCAGTTCCCTGAGCCCGTCGCCATGGAAAATATTGTCCCCCAGGATCAGGCAGGACGGGCAACCCGCAAGAAATTCTTCGCCGATGATAAGGGCCTGGGCCAAACCATCCGGGCTTGCCTGCACAGTAAACGAAATTTCCAGACCCCACTGGCTGCCATCACCCAATAATTGCCTGAACAGCGGCTGTTCGTGGGGCGTGGTAATAACGAGGATTTCCCTGATCCCCGCCTGCATCAGCGTGGACAGCGGATAATAAATCATCGGTTTGTCGTAGACCGGCAACAGTTGTTTGCTGATCACCCGCGTGATCGGATACAAACGGGTGCCACTCCCGCCGGCAAGGATGATGCCTTTTCTATTCAGTGCCATCGGCCAAATCACCGTTAACCATTCTGTAATACCGTCGCTGCACAGTTCCGGTCCGCAAACCTGAAACTACGACACAAACCGTTCCTTAGTGCTCACCCTCAGAAAGGAATATCGTCATCGGCAAAATCGTTGTCAAAGGCCGGTGGTTGGGCTGATTCCTGTTGTGCTGCGGGGGTTTTACGGAATCCCTCACGGCCGCCGGCCTGTGGTTGACCACCGCCGTCAGCGGGACGACCGCCCAGCATCTGCATATCACTGGCAACGATCTCGGTTGTATAGCGGTCCTGCCCGCTCTGGTCCTGCCATTTGCGAGTTTGAAGTTTGCCTTCGATGTAAACCTGGCTGCCCTTCTTCAGATACTCACCCATGATTTCCGCCAGGCGCTGAAACGCCACCACCCGATGCCATTCGGTTTTTTCCACTTTCTCGCCAGTTTGCTTGTCATTCCAGCTATCCGCTGTTGCAATGGTCAGGTTGGCGACTGCACCACCGCTGGCGGTGTATTTGATCTCCGGGTCCTTGCCCAGGTTACCCACCAGTATTACCTTGTTTATACCTCTTGCCATCTAAGCTCTCCTGCTTTGCGAAGCCCTGCTCCGCAGTTCAAATTCAGACCCGGAAGTGTAGCATACAAGGTCACGCCTGCTGTTTGCTACCGGCCGACTCCAACCCCGATCCCAACCCCGACCTCAACCATATAAATACGACCACTGCCCACGCCACACAAAGCAGTGCCGCGCTACCCAGGGTCACCACATTGCCAGCATATCCCAGCAAGGTACCACCGCCCAGACCACCTGCAAATGCACCCAAAAACTGGAATGTCGTATACAAACCCATTTGCCGCCCCCGGCCGGCCATGCCACTCAAACGGCTGACCATGGACGGCATTGCGGCTTCCAGCAAATTGAACGCCAAAAAGAAAGCCAGGGCAAACACCATCATCGCGGTCAAAGACTGGCCGATTGCCATCAGGCCCATCGCACCGCCAAGAACCAGGAAAGCCACCGGCATTGCACGTTTTTCCCGTTTACCGGTCGTCAAGCGCCTCAGCAGCGGGAAAACCAGTATGACCGAGCCCAGCATCGACGGAACGTAAATTCGCCAGTGATATTCGAGTTCAAAACCAAACTGGCTCACCAGCATCCCCGGCAAAACCACGAACAGCGCGGTCATCAATGCATGTAAAAAGAATACCGAGAACGCGAATAACCAGATAGTGGCGGATTTCCCTGCTTCCTGTAGGTCCACATCCTTTTGCACGCATTCCCCGGGCAGGGTGATGACCAGCAACATACCCAGCACAGCCAGCACTGCAGTCAGCCAGAGGAGACCCCTCAAGCCGAGCAGGGTAGCCAACGGCACTGAAATCATCATGGATAACAGGAATGAAGCACCGATTCCCATACCGATGATGGCCATGATCGCGCTGCGATTTTTTACACTGGTATGGTCTGCAGCAAACGCCAATGCCACCCCGGCAATCGCGCCGCAACCCTGTAACGCCCTGCCTGCGATGAGCATTTCGATGGAGCCGGCGGTGGCCGCAACAACACCACCCACGGCAAACAGCGCAAGACCGGCAAGCATCACGGGCCGGCGCCCGAAACGATCGGACAATTTCCCGAAGGGTTGTTGCAGCAGCGCCTGGGTGAGACCGTATATGCCAACCGCAAGACCTGCCTTGGCCGGCGTGAATCCCGGGATATCTGCCGCCAGCAACATGAAAACGGGTAAAATCAGGAACAGGCCGAGCATCCGGAAAGCTATAACACCCGCGAGCGTCAATCCGGTGCGCAGTTCAACAGAATCTAATTGACCGAACAAAAGTGGATTCCTTTTTGTATAGAGCGAATGGCCGCACAGTATAGGGCGCACTGGTTAATTATTCATGGGAATTGTTAAAGCCGGTAACACAATCATCTATAATCCGCAAAACTTCAGAGCATCCGAATGATAGCCAGCCCCGAATCAGCCAGGTCAGACATGCCAACACCACTTGAAAGAGTTATTTCTCTGAGTGCGCCGGATATGCAACGGGTGGACGCCTGTATCGAGGACAGCCTGAAATCCGATGTGGTGCTGATCAACCAGATTGCAAAATACATCGTTGCCAGCGGCGGCAAGCGCTTGCGGCCGATGTTGCTCACGCTCTGCGCACACGCCTGCGGTTACCGCGGACAGAACCACATACCACTGGCGGCCATCATTGAATTCATCCATACAGCGACGCTGCTGCACGATGATGTGGTTGACGAATCCGACCTGCGCCGCGGCCAGCAAAGCGCGCATGCGGTGTGGGGAAATGCGGCGAGTGTGCTGGTGGGTGACTTCCTGTATTCCCGCAGTTTTCAAATGATGGTGGGTCTCGATTCGATGCGGGTCATGGCAGTCCTGGCCGACACCACCAACACCATCGCCGAAGGCGAGGTTCAGCAACTCCTGAACATGGGTGACCCTGAAGTCGATCAGCAGCGTTACATGCAGGTGATTGAAAACAAGACCGCCAAGTTGTTCGAGGCCGCCTGCAGACTGGCCGCCATCATCAGCAGCATGCCGGCTGACATTGAGCAGGCGCTGACGACTTACGGGAACCGCCTGGGTTCGGCTTTCCAGATCGCGGATGATGTACTCGACTACAAGGGTGACCCTGGCACCATGGGGAAAAACGCGGGTGAGGACCTCGCCGAAGGCAAGCCGACCCTGCCCCTGATCCTGGCGCGCGAACGGTGTAATGAAAAGGAACGCGAATTGCTGGATACGGCCATACGCAACGGCGTCGCGGAGGACCTCGACCAGGTGCTTGCCATTATCGAAAAAACCAATTCAATCGAGTCGGCGATGCAGATCGCCACGGAGCACGCGAACGCGGCAAGACGGGCGATCCGAATACTGCCTGAATCACCCTGGCGGAGCGCGCTGGAACTACTGGCTGACTATAGCGTCAACCGCGACCACTGAACCGGCGGATCTCAGGATCCGCCAATTCAACACCCCTGGCGATTGCCGGGACCGGGCAGTCTCAGGAATTAACGATCGAGCCTTGCATTCCACTCGGCGATGCGATTTGCCTGCTGCGCGAGCAATTCGTCAGCACCGGTGACGGTGACTGAAATGATGCTGTCACCACCGGCAACCGCATTGACCACGTCCTGGTCCTGCCCGGAGATGACGCTGCCAAATACCGTGTGCTTGCCATCCAGCCAGGGTGTTTCCACATGCGTGATGAAAAACTGGCTGCCATTGGTGCCGGGGCCTGCATTGGCCATCGATAACTTGCCCGGCGCATCGTGTCTGAGCTCCGGTGTGCATTCGTCTTCAAATTTGTAACCCGGTCCACCGGTACCGGAACCAAGCGGACAACCGCCCTGGATCATAAAATCGTCGATAACCCTGTGGAAACTGAGGCCGTCGTAAAACCCGCGCTTTGCCAGGTTTACAAAATTGGCCACCGTTACCGGTGCTTGCCGCGGGTACAGGCGCAGGTGAATAACACCCTTGTTGGTGTTCATTTCCGCCAGGATCTCGTTGGATGTATCAGTCATTTTATAACTCCATATTAAATTTACAGTGATGTTTGAAACTATTTTCAGGAAGCGGTTGTCTATTTTTTGCAGAGGCCGCGGGCAAATTGGTCTCTCCCTCAACCCAATGGGTATATGCACTCCTCACCCTTGTCCCGCGGCCTTTTTTATGGGCGCTCAAAGCCCGGATTTCAATGCCGGGACGCCGATCAAAAACCTGAAAACGTCTTGAATTGTTCGCCACGATCCTCGTAATCCCTGAAGTGAGGAAAACTGGGAGCGCCCGGGGAGAGTAAAATAAAACCACACGCCGGCACCAGTTTTTCTGCCATCGAAACAGCCTGCCGCAAATCTCCGGCAACATGAATACCACCTGCAGACCTGGCACCCGCCGCCGCCAGGCTTGCGGCGATTCTCGGACCGTTGTCCGGCATTGTAATAATGGCATAGGGTTCACGACCCACGATGCCCTGTGCGAATTCGCTCCAGTCAAGCCCCCTGTCCATGCCGCCGAGCAACAGCACAACTCCCGTCGGGCCCATCGCCTGCAACGCCGCTGCCACCGACACCGGCGTCGTTGAAATGCTGTCGTCGATATAACGGACGCCCGACCTTACACCGACCAGTTGCAGGCGGTGCGGCAGACCACTGAAAGTAGACAATGCCCCACACAGATCGGACACTTCCAGACCCAGCGCCGCAACCACGGTCAACGCCGCTGCGAGGTTATGCATATTGTGTGCGCCGGGCAACGATGCGGGCGCGGAGACCTGGTCGTGGCCCAAACCCCGCGGATTCTCTGTTTGATACTTGCGATAAACAAAGTCCCAACCAGCCTGCCAATCACCCACCATGTTGAACCAGGTAACGCCTGGCCGGCCCCTTAAACCCTGGTTCAGCACCCTGTCAGAAAAATTGGCAATGACCCGGCCACCGGCAGCCAGTTCGGCGAGCCGCATTTTGTCTGCCCGGTAGTTTTCGAATCCCCGGTGCCAGTCGAGGTGCTCCTCGCTCAGATTCAGCAGAACGGCAATATCCGGCTTCGCTTCGAGATCTGAAATCTGGTAACTGGATAATTCGATAACCCACCAGTCCGCCTCTTCATCATCGCAATCCAGCATCGGCCTGCCGATGTTGCCGGCGAGATTCGCCCTGACACCCGCGTGATTGAGCAAGTGCGCTGTCAGCTTGGCCGTTGTGCTTTTACCCAACGTACCCGTGATGCAAATGGTTTTTGCGGTGGGATTTTCTGCAAACCAGAGACTGGATGCGGTGGTAAATTGCACGCCCAGGGAACGCAGTGCCCGCAGTTCATCCCGGTATATGCTGACACCGGCGGAACGTATCAGCACATCAAAATGCTTAAGCTTCGCAACCTCCAGTGGACCGGGGTGAAATATATCGACCGCCGGGTCAAGTTGTTGCGCGAACGCCTCGCCGATGGCCGTTTCCGAGAAAAGAGACAACGGCTTTTGCGGAAAACGCCGGCGTAATTGACGCCATACTGCCCGGCCTTCACGGCCGACGCCGATAATGCCTACACGGGATTTTTCCATATCGCTAAAACGCATTGAGTTTTTCCAGAATTGCAGGGGGAATATTGTGTTCTGATACATGCCGCAATTGCAAACCGAGTTCAGGGGCCTGCCCGATCTGCGCATAGGCCGCCAGCGCACGGACGATCTTTTTGTCACGCCATTGGGAATCGTTTGCCAGGAATTTCATGGCGGCACGGCACTCGGCAATACTGCCGACACATTCGAATGGTTTATG
>JBFZEL010000432.1:0-2868 GCA_041306925.1 Lysobacterales bacterium | reverse complement strand
AACAGGCGGGTGAACCCCTGGTAAGACACGCAGACGCCACGGCGTTTCTGAATATCACCAGCCCAGGCTCACGCAGCTTCTTGCGTTTCTATCCGAATGGCAGCGCACCGGGCAGCAACGCCACGATCCTGTTCTGTGACGCGCGGGGCGCGGCTCACGCCGGGGTCATCACGGTATCCAATAGCGGCAGAATCCGCAGCGACACCGGGGGTACCGAACCATCCGAAAATTGTCCTTGACTCACTCATCTAAACTACGCAAAATACCGCGCCTCAAGATATTCCCCGGTAGCTCAGTTGGTTAGAGCGGGTGACTGTTAATCACTAGGTCCGCGGTTCAAGTCCGTGCCGGGGAGCCAATTCAAAAAAGCCCGCTTTCCTGCGGGCTTTTTTTTGCGCCGCAGGTGCCTGCCAGCACGGTCGATTCTTTGTAACTTGGCGCTGTTTGACTTATCATTGCCACCCGCAGGTTCACATTCGCCACCCCGCACTTGAGAGCAATCATGAAGATATTATTTTTTGCAGTTGTAGCGATAAACCTCGTCTTCGCCAGTTTGCCGGCACTGGCAGAATGGCAACCCAACACCAATGACAAGCTGGAACTGTCGGTCGCCAAGGCCATCATCACCGCCAAGGAAAAAGACCCTGCTCTGACCAGGTGGTTTGATACTGCCTACGCGTACGCCGTGTACCCGAGCGTGGGTAAAGGCGGTATCGGCGTAGGCGGTGCATATGGCAAAGGCCTGGTTATCCGCGGTGACAGCACGGTCGGCACCACGTCGTTGTCACAGATCAGCATCGGTCTGCAACTGGGTGGTCAGGTCTACGCCGAGTTCATCATGTTCAAGGACAAGACCGCCTTTGACGATTTTGCCCGCGGTAACTATGAAATGGGCGCCCAGGCCTCTGCTGTAGCAGTTACGGCAGGAGCATCCGCGGACGCCGATTACAATGGCGGCGTCGCCATTTTCACCTTTGCCGAAGGCGGCCTGATGTTCGAGGCATCCGTGTCAGGCCAGAAGTTCAAATACCAAGCCAGGTAGTCACCTGAGCAGCGATTCTCCGCGCCGGTGGGGTTCAGAAAAGGCGTCGTTCATGACGCCTTTCAGGTTTCCGGAGTTTCTGTTGTCACACCGTTTCACCGGTATGCCGGATAAGTAAACAAACTTTGTAACTGGTGGTTAGTTCGGATATATTCACGCACCTGCACCGTCGTTTATGACTGATATTTCACACGAGATCACTATGATTAAACAGTTGGCAGCCCTGATTACCCTGAGCCTTTTAATATCCGGCGCCCAGGCACAGATGTGGAACCCCGACGTAACCAACAAGCTGGAACTTTCAGTGGCCCAGGCAATCATCAAGGCCAATGAAACCGACCCGGCGCTGACGAGGTGGTTTGAAACGGCCTACGCCTACGCGGTATTTCCGAGGGTTGGGAAAGGCGGTTTTATCATCGGTGGCGCACATGGCAAAGGACTGGTCATCCAGGGCGGCCGGACCGTCGGCAGGACCTCGCTGACCCAGGTAACGGTCGGTGCGCAAGTGGGTGGACAGACCTATTCGCAGTTCATCATGTTCAAGGATCAGATCGCTTTTGAGCATTTTACCCGTGGCAATTTCGAAGTCGGTGCCCAGGTTTCCGCGGTTGCAATCACGATCGGGGCATCGGCCGATGCCAGTTATGACAGTGGCGTGGCGGTATTCACCCTCGCCGAAGGCGGATTGATGGTGGAAGCTTCCGTCGGCGGACAAAAATTCAAGTACAAACCCAGGTAGGCTTGCAGGGGTTGTAATCACCGCGTTAAGACAGGGCTTGCTGGTGCCTGACCAGCGCTTCACCGCATGGGTATTGCCCTATACAATGGGACATGCCTATCAAAAACAACCTGGTTCAGGCCGTCCTGGCCATACTGCTGCTGAACGCGTGTGAGCCACAACCCGGCCAGGCCGGTACCGGATCAGCGCCGCCGCCAGTGCGCATGGTGCAGACCGGCTGGCTGGCGCACGATCAGCTCATGGAAGCCAGCGGGATACAGGCAAGCCATGCGCGCGAGGGTGACTTTTTTGTGCACAACGACGACGGTGAGCCGGTCCTGTATGCCATCGATGCAAGCGGTGCTGACCTCGGCACCATCGCCATCGTACCCGCCAGGAACAGGGACTGGGAAGACATCACCTCGGTGCCCGTTGCTGACGGGCGCTGGATCGTGATCGGCGATATTGGCGACAATACGGCAAAGCGCGACTCCATCAAGCTGTACTTCGTCGAAGAACCCAAAACCGTTAAATTCGACCGCTATGCAGGTGAGCAGATACTGCAACACGCGCTGAGCCTGACCTATCCCGACGGGCCGCGTGATTGCGAAGCGATGGCCTATGACCCGGTGGATGACCAGATAGTGCTGCTGAGCAAACGCGACAACCCGCCCCGCCTGTATGCCGTTGCGCTTGCAACGGCCTTGCGCGATGAGCAGGCGGAACTCAAGTTTCTCGGCAACATCGCAAAATTGCGGCCACCGACGTCGCGTGACCGTTTTCAATTTGGTGGCAGAACGGATTTCATATCACAGCCGACCGGTATCGATATTGCCCCCGACGGCACCGAGATGGCGATCATCACCTACCGCAGCCTTTACCGTTATCGGCGTGCGCCCGGCGAGAACTGGTTAAGTGCATTGCAAAAACAACCGCAGGAGGTTGTTGGCCCGCCGGCGGTGCAAAATGAAGCGGTCAGCTACAGCATTGATGGCCGGGCCCTCTACGTCACCACCGAAAAACTCCCGGCGCCGGTGTACCGTTTCGAGTTCGCCCCGGACCAATAGCGCAGGCCGCCACTACCCGGCCCCGTGCGCCGGTGCGGCGG
>JBFZEL010000431.1:0-13970 GCA_041306925.1 Lysobacterales bacterium | reverse complement strand
AATGCTGCCGAGTTGTCTGAACCGGTCCGGCAGATCAGGGAATTCAGCGATTTGCCGGTGGCGATTGGATTTGGCATCAAGAACGCGGAAATGGCGGTCAGGGTCGCACAATATGCCGATGCCGTTGTCATTGGCAGCGCCCTCGTCGAAGCGCTGGCCGGTGCTGAATCAAGCAGTGACGCCTGTGCCATTGCCACCGCGTTTGTTGCGCCGGTGCGTCAGTCATTGGACAATATGGCCTGACCACAGCCGGGCCGGCGGACACTCACAGGATAAAATAGACTGACATGAGCTGGTTTCAGAAATTCAGACCATCGCGAATCCGCACCGAGGGTGGTAACAAACGCAACGTGCCTGAAGGTCTTTGGACCACCTGTTCTGAGTGCACGGCAGTGCTCTATCGGCCGGAACTGGAAAGGAATCTGCAGGTTTGTCCGAAGTGCAGCTACCACATGCGCATCGGCGCGCGTACCCGTCTCGATCTATTCCTCGATCCCGGTGCACATCGCGAAATCGCAGCCGAACTGGAATCGGTTGATGCATTGGGCTTCAAGGACAGCAAAAAGTACAAGGACCGGATTTCGGCCGCGCAAAAGAAAACCGGGGAAAAAGACGCTCTCATCGTACTTGCCGGCAAACTCAAGGGTGCCGAGATAGTCACCTGCGCCTTCGAATTCAATTTCATGGGGGGCTCGATGGGCTCGGTGGTGGGTGAAAAATTTGCCCGTGCCGGGATGGAGAGTCTGCGTCTGAAAGCGCCGCTGGTGTGTTTTTCCGCCAGTGGCGGTGCGCGCATGCAGGAAGGGGTGTTATCGCTGATGCAAATGTCCAAGACCAGCGTGGTGCTGGCCAGGATGAGCGAGCAGGGTATTCCATTCATCTCGGTGTTGGCCCATCCGACCACCGGCGGCGTATCCGCGAGCCTGGGTATGCTGGGTGACATCAACGTCGCGGAACCGCTGGCGCAAATCGGTTTTGCCGGACCGCGGGTGATCGAGCAGACCGTGCGTGAAAAATTGCCGGAGGGTTTTCAGCGCAGCGAGTTCCTGGTGCAAAAAGGCGCCATCGACATGATCGTTGACCGGCGCAATATGCGTGATGAGATCGCTGCATTACTGGCGCTATTGAGCGGCGGACGTCTGCCGCGCCCGGTCACCGGGCAACTGATGAGAAGTTGATTTTCAGCGGGCATCAGCCTCTCAACAGCAGCAAAAACCATGAATCTTGACGCCTGGCTGGGTTTGCTCGAAAAACGCCATCCACAGGCCATTGAACTGGGGCTTGGCCGTTGCGGCGCAGTCTACGCGCGCATGGGGTCACCGCGACCGGCAAAACATGTCTACACGGTGGCCGGCACCAACGGCAAGGGTTCGACGGTCGCCTATCTTGCCGCCATGTGCGGCAGCCTGGGCCAGTCTTATGGTGCTTTTACATCACCCCATATTTTCCGGTTTAACGAGCGGATCAGCATTCAGGGCGAACCGGTCAGTGATGATCGCCTGGTGCGGGCCTTTGCACAGGTCGAGGCCGCGCGCGCGGGCGTCTCGCTGACCTATTTCGAGTTTACGACACTGGCCGGCCTGCTGATAATGAACCAGTCAGAGCTGGATTGCGCGGTTCTGGAGGTGGGTCTGGGTGGCCGCCTGGACACGGTTAACCTGGTCGACGCCGATTGCGCGGTGATCACCCCCATCGGCCTGGATCACCAGGAGTACCTGGGTCCCGATCTGCATTCCATCGCAACCGAGAAGGCCGGGATCATGCGTCCCGGCACCCCGGTCGTTTGCACGGAAGTGAACCCGCCGGCGCCGATCCTGCAAACCGCCGGCAGGCTGCACGCGCCGCTCTACCGGCGGGGTCTGGATTTTGACCTGATCAGCGGCCCGGACCCTGAAGCCGGCACGTTGCAATTTTCGATGAACGGATCAGCGATTGACGTTTCAGCGCCATCCATGGGTGGCAAACACCAGCGGGATAATTTGGCGGCGGCGCTGGCCGCGCTGGTGGTGCTCAACCCGTCCGCTATGCGCAAAGCCGCTGAAATATCCGCCGCGATCCGCAACTGCGTGGTGCCCGGCCGTCTGCAAAGGCTGGCCACAGCACCCGAAATCCTGCTGGACGTGGGGCATAACGAATTGGCAGCGGAAGCACTGGCGGCATTTCTGCAGGACAGCGGACGTTCACAGACAAGCTGTGTGCTGGCCATGTTGGCGGACAAGTCCGCAGAGGCGGTGGCAAGCGCCATGGGGCACAGGTGTAAACACTGGTTTTGCGCTGATTCACCCGGCGTCAGGGGACAGAGCGGGGCGCGTCTCGCCCAACGCATAAAGACTGCCCTGCCGAGTGCTGAAGTCAGCGTTTTCGGTCCGGTGGGCGACGCCATGCAAGCCGCGCTTGCGCGGGCGGATGCAGCTGGAACCATCCTGGTATTCGGCTCTTTCACGACGGTCGCAGCCGCTGCCCAATGGTTGCAAAAGCACGTGCAGCGCGACGCGCGTGATGCTGTTAAAATCACCCGGGATGAATCTGCAGTGATTGGCCGGGAAAAACCAAATGGATAAAGCACTCAAACAAAGACTGGTCGGTGCGAGCGTCTTGATCATTCTTGCGGTCATCGTGTTGCCGATGTTGCTGAGCGGGCGTTCAGACAGGCTCAAACAGGAATCCCGCCAGATCGAGCTTCCGCCAAAACCCGATGAGTTATCTATCGAGACCCGCCGCTTTCCGGTTGGTGTACCACCAAGGCCTGCACCCGCTGCAGCACGGGAAGCCGTGGAAGTTGAAGCGACGCAAAACGGGCAACAGGCGCAAACCGACAGCAATGAACCGCCTTCCGCCGGGGTTGCAAGCCCGGATTCCATACCTGAGGTGGGCGCTGTAGAAACCCAGGCGGCCGACACGGCGGTGGAAGAAGCGCTGACCGCCAAAGCTGGGCCGGCACAAACCGGGACGGTGGTCGCAAGCCCGGAGCAGGCGCCCGAGGTGGCTTCGATCACAGCAGACGCTGCGCCGGAAAACGCGCTGGATTTAACCGGGGCCGATGCAGCGGATGAAAACGCGCTGGATTTAACCGGGACCGAAACAGCGGATGAAAACGCGCCACGTTACCTGGTGCAGGTGTCCAGTTTCAGCAATGAGAAAAACGCCCAGGAACTGGCGGATTTGCTGAAAAACGATCATTTGCCGGTACTGATGGACACGGTTGACCGTTCCGCCGGTCGCATGTACCGGGTCAGTGTCGGTCCTTACGCCAAACGCGCCGAGGCCGATGCGCTGGTCGCCAGTCTGAGTAGCAAAATGACTGAACTGACCCCGCGTGTCCTGGATTTGATGCCGGATGAAAGCGCACCGGTTTCAGCACCTTCGGATCCGCTGGTGCGTTGGGTTGTCCAGGTGGGCAGTTTCAGTAGTTCAAAAAAAGCTGAAACACTGACTGCCGAGCTGCGCCTTGCGGGCTACAGCGCGTTTTCAGAAAAGGTAAGTTCGGCCACTGCAACAGTCTACAAGGTTCGCATCGGCCCTGAACTCGAGCGTGACAAGGCGATCGCATTGAAACGTAAGGTCAAGGCCGAACAGGGACTCGACGCTTTCGTCACCACGCAGGAATAAACGGATCGCCGATGCCGTATGCCGATTATGTTGTCCTGGCGATCGTTGTCATATCCATGCTGGTGGGTGCGATCAGGGGGTTTGTCAAAGAGGCGTTTTCGCTGCTGGTGTGGGCAGCCGCCTTCCTGATCGCCTTTCAGTACTCCGGTACCCTGGCCCTGCAACTCGAAAGCCACATCGAACTGCCATCGGCGCGCACCTCGCTGGCCTTTGCCGGTCTTTTTCTGTCGGTGCTGCTGGTGGGTGGCCTGTTGACTTACCTGGTCGGAAAACTGGTCGAAAAAACCGGGCTCAGCGGGACAGACAGGCTGCTGGGCGGTGTTTTCGGCGGAGTCAGGGGTCTGGCCCTGGTGCTGGCCCTGATGCTCGTTGCAGGCTTGACTCCGGTACCCCAGGACCCCTGGTGGCAGCAATCGAGGACCATCCAGAGCCTGATGCCCCTGGCCGTGTGGACGTCAAAGTTTTTGCCCGGTTACATCCTGGAACACCTGCAGTTGAACCCGGCTGAAAATGCAGGCAAACAAGTCACGGTTGAGGGCCCGTAGCATGGTAGAATGCGCGCGCTATCAACCCCGTTAAAGCAAGGACACCCTGGATGTGCGGAATCATTGGTATTGTCGGTAAGGAGGCAGTCACGCCCTTACTCTACGATGCGTTAACCATATTGCAGCATCGCGGTCAGGACGCAGCGGGGATTGCCACGCTCGACGGTCACAAGATACGCCTGTGCAAGGGTAATGGACTGGTCGCCGACGTGTTTCCGCATGCCGAACTGGCAAAATTGAAGGGCACAGTGGGTATCGGCCACGTCAGGTATCCAACCGCCGGTTCCGATAATCTCGATGAAGCACAGCCCTTCTATGTCAATTCACCCTACGGTATCGTGCTCGGCCACAACGGCAACCTGATCAACGCGACGGCCCTGAAACAGCAAATGTTTGACAGCGACCGCCGTCATCTCAATACCGAATCGGATTCTGAAATACTGCTGAATGTTTTTGCACATGAATTGCACCGGCTTGGTCCTGCGGGCATGCGCCCGAAAGATGTTTTCAAGGCCGTTGACGCCATGCACCTGCGTTGCAGGGGGGCCTATTCGGTGATCGCGATGATCAGCGGCAAGGGTGTCTTGGGCTTCCGCGACCTGCACGGAATACGTCCTGCGGTGCTGGGTTACAAGGATACGGACAAGGGCAGGGAATATGCAATTGCGTCCGAAAGCGTAGCCCTGGATACACTGGATTTTACCCTGCTGCGTGATTTGAGGCCGGGCGAAAGCGTATTTATCACGCTGGATGGTGAACTGCACACCCATGAGAGCGAGCATGCACAGGCCGCCAGTCCGTGCATATTTGAGTACGTGTATTTTGCCCGCCCCGATTCCATGCTGGACAAGATTTCCGTATACAAGGCCCGCTTGCGCATGGGCCAGGCGCTGGCTCGAAAGATATTGAGAGAATGGCCCGACCACGATATCGACGTGGTCATACCCATTCCGGATACGAGTCGGACGGCGGCCCTGCCATTGGCCTACGATCTGAACGTCAAGTACCGCGAGGGATTTATCAAGAACCGCTACATTGGCCGTACTTTCATCATGCCGGGCCAGGCGCAACGCAAGCGTTCGGTCAGGCAAAAACTGAATGCCATTGGCCTGGAATTCCGCCGTAAAAACGTCCTGCTGGTGGATGATTCCATTGTCAGGGGGACGACCTCGAAGCAGATCATCCAGATGGCCCGCGATGCCGGCGCCAACAAGGTCTATTTTGCCTCGGCAGCACCGCCGGTGCGCTACCCGAATATTTACGGTATCGACATGCCCGCGCCGTCCGAGCTGATCGCCAGTGGCCGTAATGTGCAGCAAATCCAGGAGGTGCTGGGTGCAGACCGCCTGATTTACCAGGACCTGGGTGATCTGATTGAAGCCTGCCGGGAGGGCAACACCGAAATCACGCGGTTTGATACGTCCTGTTTTTCAGGTGAATACGTGACCGGCGTGGAGAATGGATACCTGGAGGACTTGCAGGTCAGACGCTCAGATCAGGCCAAGCGGGAAAACAGCCATGCCGCCGGGGCGCGACTGAACGGTTGACACCCCCTGCAGGTGTTATAGGCAGATGGGCCCGGCAGGTCTTATCATGCAACGATTAAACAATCTTTCTTATGAGTACTTTAAACCGATGACGAGAATTTTCAATTTTTGTGCAGGACCGGCGACATTACCCCTGCCGGTCCTCGAAAAGGCCCGCGATGAAATGCTGGATTACCAGGGCCTGGGCATGTCGGTGATGGAGATTTCCCACCGCGGCGGCGCATTCGACCAGATTGCTGCAAGAACGGAAGCCTGTTTGCGGCGGCTACTGTCCATTACAGATGACTACGCCATTCTGTTTCTCGCTGGTGGCGCGACCGCGCAATTTGCACAGGTTCCGTTGAACCTGGCCAGCCGTGAGCGTCCGGGCGCCTATATCGTCGATGGCAGCTGGAGCAAGAAGGCCTTCAGCACGGCGCAGCGCATGGGCCTGGCCCGGCTTGCCGCCAGCAGCGAGGCGTCCGGTTTCAAATCGATACCCTCAAAAAATGAGTGGAACCTCGAGGGCAATCCCGCCTACCTGCATTACGTCAGCAACGAAACCATTTCCGGCGTGCAATTCAGACAACCCCCGGAAACTGAGCTGCCGCTGGTCTCAGACATGTCCTCCGACATCCTCTCGCGACCTGTCGATGTCAGCAAGTTTGGCGTGATCTATGCCGGTGCGCAGAAGAACATCGGCCAGGCCGGTCTGGCCGTGGTGATCGTCCGGAAAGATCTGCTGCAAGACCTTCCGCCCGACCAGCCGGATCTCCAGTCATGGAAAATCCAGCACCAGCAGAGCTCACGTCTGAATACACCACCGACCTATGCGTGGTATATCGCCGGTCTCGTATTTGACTGGATCGAGGCGAGTGGCGGCGTGGAACGTATGGCGCAGCTCAACCAGCAAAAGGCGGAGACCTTTTACGCCTTTCTCGATGGGAGTTCGTTTTACCTGAACGACATACCGCCCCAATACCGCTCGCATATGAATATCCCGTTCAAGATCGTCGATGAATCCCTGCACGGGCGCTTTATCGCAGAGGCCGAACAGGCCGGCCTGAGCAGTCTGAAGGGACACCGTTCGGTGGGTGGTATGCGGGCCAGTATTTATAATGCCATGCCCATAGAGGGGGTGATGGCCCTGATCGGTTTCATGCGGGAATTTGAGAGACAGGCAGGTTAATGAAAAACAACAAAAACCAGGCGGGTGATAAAAATCACGCCACGCTGGATGAAGTGCGACAGGAAATCGATGTGCTCGACGCGCAGATCCAGGACCTGATCAGCACCCGCGCCCGCCTGGCGCGAGCAGTGCGCGAATCAAAAGGTCAACTTGATCACGCGGTCGATTATTACCGGCCGGAGCGGGAGGCGCAGGTACTCAGGGCGGTGCTGTCGCGCAACCAGGGACCGATCAGCGATGCCGAGATGTTACGCCTGTTCCGGGAGATCATGTCGGTCTGCCTGGCGCAGCAGGAACCGCTCAAAATCGCTTACCTGGGCCCGGAAGGCACGTTTACCCAACAGGCAGTCAACCAGCATTTCGGACACTCGGTGCAGGCACTCGGCGTGACCGGCATCGACGATGTTTTTTCCCAGGTGGAGTCTTCCGAGGCCGATTTTGGCGTGGTTCCGGTAGAGAATTCCAACCAGGGGATTGTCAGTCATACGCTGGACAGATTTGTTGACTCGGACCTGAAGATTTGCGGTGAAATTGAAATGGCCATTCACCACAACTTATTGAGCCAGGCCAGGAGCCTGGCGCAAATTGAACGCGTATATTCCCATCAGCAATCGTTATCGCAGTGCAAAAACTGGATCCGGCAACATCTTCCCGGCGCGGAATGCGTCGCGGTCAGCAGTAACGCCGAAGCCGCGAGACGGGTGCGGCATTCACCCGATGCGGCAGCGATTTCCAGCCAGTCTGCGGCTGATATCTACGGTGTGCCGGTGTTGTTTGCCCGTATCGAGGACCGGCCGGATAACACCACGCGTTTCCTGGTGATAGGCCGGCAGTTACTGACACCTTCGGGCGACGATAGAACCACGCTGTTGCTGGCAGGTGATGAAGGACCCGGCGCCTTGCATGCGCTGCTGACGCCGCTCGCCCGCCATGCGCTGAACATGAGCCGGATCGAGTCGCGTCCCGCGCGGACTGGCCGTTGGTCATACGTGTTTTTTATCGACGTGGACGGGCATGCGGAGACCGAACCGCTGAAAACAGCGCTTGCCGAGATGCGCAGCCAGGCCAGCCTGACCCGTGTGCTTGGCTCTTATCCGAAGGCCATCAGCAATTTGCCCATGGCTGACAGTAAAGTCGAAGGCTGATTGGATGCCCGTGTCAGCAAGCCCTTCGGCCGCCGTTTTGCCGATTGACCGGGGGAATACATGATCCTCGTCGTTGCCCCTGTAGGTTCGGGATTGCAGGGCGAAATTACACCGCCCGGCGACAAATCCATGAGTCACCGTGCCCTGATTTTTTCCAGCCTGGCGGCAGGACGTTCCGAACTCAGTGGCCTGCTCGAGAGCGAAGACACCCTGGCGACGATGAAGGCCTGCGAGCAGCTTGGCGCGGTCGTCGAGCGACGCCCGCAGCGGATATTTGTCACCGGTACTGGTGGCTCATTCAGCCCGCCGCCCGGCGGACTCCTGGACATGGGTAATTCGGGTACGGCGATGCGTCTGCTGGCGGGTGTGCTCAGTGGCCAGGATTTCGACTGTACATTGAGTGGCGATGCATCACTGAATCGCCGGCCGATGCGCCGGATCGTCGTACCCCTCACCCGCATGGGCGCCGACATTACGGCATCGACAACCGGTACCGCACCGTTGCTGATACGCGCCTGCCACGGCTTGCATGGTATCGACTATGTCTCGCCGGTGGCCAGTGCGCAGATCAAATCGTGCGTTTTGCTCGCCGGCTTGTTTGCCTCCGGCAGCACGCGTGTCCAGGAGCCTCACCTGAGCAGGGATCACACCGAACGCATGTTGCCCATATTTGGGGTTGAACTGCCCGCACCTTGCACCGTGGTCGGTGGTTCCAGGCTCAAAGCGAGCCGGTTTGCGGTTCCGGCGGATATTTCTTCCGCTGTCTTTGCCTTGGCGGCGGCGGCCATGACCCCGGGTTCGAAGGTTAAGGTGCGACAGGTGGGCCTGAATCCCACGCGGACGGGGTTCCTGCGTTGCCTGGAAATGATGGGAGCGCAATTCAGTATCACGAACCATTCCTCCGGGACCACGGAGCCGGTCGGCGACGTCAGCCTCGTATACAGCGACTGCCTGCGGGCCATTGACGTACCCGAGTCGCTGGTTCCGGACATGATCGACGAACTGCCCTTGCTGATGGCCCTGGCCGTGACGGCCTCGGGTGTGACGCGGATCAGGGGTGCCGCCGAACTCAGGGTGAAGGAAAGCGACCGGATCGCGGTCATGGCCAACGGCCTGCGCAAGCTGGGTGTTGAGCTCGAGGAATTCCCGGATGGTATCGACATCAGCGGCGGGCGGGTGAGCGGTGGTCGAGTCGACAGCGCCGGCGATCACCGTTGCGCCATGTCTTTTGCCGTGCTGGGCCTGGTTGCATCGGACCGGGTGCTGATCGAAGAAGCGCAATTCATTGCCACTTCGTACCCGGGTTTCACCAGCGACATGAGTCGTCTGGGCGCCAGCATGCAGATGGAAGGACAGCGGTGAAAGATCCGCATACCACGGGTTGCGACGTACCCGTCATTACCGTTGACGGTCCGGGTGGTTCCGGCAAGGGCACCATCACGACACGTCTCGCCAATTACCTCGGCTGGCATTTCCTCGACAGTGGCGCGCTTTATCGCCTGACCGCGTTGGCGGTCATGAAAACGCGGGTTCCACTGGCAGATGCAAACGCGCTGGGCGAAATTGCAGCGAATCTCGAGATCCGCTTTGAAACTAAGGGCAGCGCAGTGGTTTCCTGGCTTGAAGGCGAAGATGTCAGCGACCGGTTGCGTCAAGAGGATACCGGCATCATGGCATCCAAGGTTGCGGCGATTGCAGCCGTCAGAACGGCGCTGGCCCAGCGGCAGCGCCGTTTCCGCCAGCCGCCGGGACTGGTCGCGGATGGCCGGGACATGGGGACCGTGATTTTTCCGGACGCAAAACTCAAAATCTTTCTCACAGCAAGCGCAGAGATTCGCGCCGAACGAAGGTATAAGCAGTTGAAAGAAAAAGGGGAAAGTGTTAATCTCACGCCCCTTTTCGAAGAGATCAAAGCCCGTGATCTGCGTGATCAATCGCGCAGCGTTGCACCGCTGAGACCGGCTGAGGATGCGGTGATCATTGATTCGACCGATTTGAGCATTGACGAAGTGTTCGACAAGATCGTTTCCCTGATTTGATACTGCGTTCCAAGCCACTGTTTGTAAAAGAGAACACGCCATCATCCATGGTGGATGACGGTTTTTTTAACCGGCACAATCATGTGCCCCTTAACCAGGTGGACATACCGTTGCAAAGTGGTATGTTTGTTGAGATTGAACCAATGACTGAAAGTTTCGCTGAATTATTTGAACAAAGCCTCGTGTCACAAAGCCTGACACCGGGAACCATCATTACCGGTACGGTAGTGGAAATCAGGGACGACGTGGTTGTCGTCAACGCCGGATTAAAATCAGAGGGCATCGTGCCTATTTACCAGTTCCGTTCCTTGAACGGAGACCTGGAAGTTGCAGTTGGAGACAGTGTCGAAGTTTCGCTGGAAGCCATCGAAGATGGTTATGGTGAGACCCGTCTGTCAAGGGAAAAAGCCAAACGCGCCATGGTTTGGGACAAGCTCGAAAATGCCTTCCAGAGCGAACACACCATACAGGGCAAGATCAGCGGCAAAGTCAAAGGCGGCTTTACGGTCGATATCAACGATATCCGTGCTTTCCTGCCAGGTTCACTGGTGGATGTGCGTCCGGTTCGCGATCCGACCTATCTCGAAGGCAAGGACCTGGATTTCAGAATCATCAAGCTGGACCGTAAACGCAACAACGTGGTCGTATCCCGCCGCGCCGTCGTTGAACTCGAGTTCAGCGCAGAGCGCGAGCAGTTGCTGGCTGGCCTTGAAGAGGGTTCAATTGTCACCGGCGTAGTCAAGAATCTCACCGACTATGGCGCGTTTATTGATCTTGGCGGCATCGACGGCCTGTTGCACATTACCGACATGGCCTGGAAACGCGTTCGTCACCCCAGCGAAGTTGTCAACGTCGGCGACGAACTGAAAGTGCGGGTACTGCGTTTCGACCGTGACCGCAACCGTGTTTCATTGGGTCTGAAGCAACTGGGTGATGATCCATGGAGTGATCTTGCCCGCCGTTATCCCGTCGGTTCACGTCTGTTCGGCCATGTTTCGAACATCACCGATTACGGTTGCTTTGTCGAAATCGAGGATGGTGTTGAAGGTCTGGTGCACGTTTCAGAAATGGACTGGACCAACAAGAACATCAACCCCGCCAAGGTGGTCCAGACCGGTGACGAGACCGAAGTGATGGTGCTCGAGATCGATGAAGAGCGCCGCCGCATTTCCCTCGGTATGAAGCAGTGTCAGTCCAATCCATGGGAGACCTTCGCGGCCACCCATAACAAGGGTGACCGTGTTACCGGTGCAATTAAATCGATCACCGATTTCGGTATCTTCATTGGTCTGGACGGCGGTATCGATGGTTTGGTTCACCTGTCTGACATCTCCTGGCTCACACCGGGTGACGAGTCGGTCCGCAACTTCACCAAGGGCGAGGAAGTCGAAGCCGTCGTGCTGGCCGTGGATCCCGAACGTGAACGCATTTCCCTGGGTCTCAAGCAATTGGACCAGGATCCGTTTGCCACCTTCATGGCGGAGAATCCGCGCGGCAGCCAGGTGAAAGGTATCGTCAAGGAAGTTGACGCCCGTGGCGCTGTCATTGAGTTGATGGAGGGCGTTGAAGGTTACCTCCGCGCTTCTGACATCAGGAAAGAGCGTGTCGAAGACGCCAGCAAGGTGCTCAAAGTGGGTGACGAGGTCGAAGCCAAATTCATCAGCCTCGATCGTAAGAACCGGACTTTGGCACTGTCTATCAGGGCGTTGGAAGATGACGAGCTTGCCGAAGCACTCGAAGATTATCATTCGCAAAATGCTGCCAGTGGCACAACCTCGTTGGGAGAACTGCTCAAGGAGCAACTCGAACAGGATAATTGATTCGGAAAACGGGCGGTTCAAACTGAACCGCCCGTTTTTTGACTGGCACAAGAAAAATCGAAAAGGAGCGTGAGAAACCAAATGACCAAATCAGAATTGATTGACCATCTTGCAGAAATACAACAACACCTTGCGCATATGGATGTTGAGCTTGGCGTTAAATCCATCCTGGAGCAAATGAGCGGTTCGTTGTCGTCCGGCGAACGTATCGAAATCCGTGGTTTCGGGAGTTTTTCATTACATCATCGCGCACCCAGAATGGGCCGCAACCCAAAGACGGGTGATGCCGTGGCTTTGTCAGGCAAGCACGTACCGCATTTCAAACCGGGTAAATCATTGCGTGATAGGGTAAACACCGGGGACTGATCTTTTTAAAAGCTAAAGATTATCGTGAAAAAGCTGGGCTTTATCCTCATGGTGATCACAGCCGTCCGGGTGGGGTTGATGGTGGGCACCCTGAATTCTGGTCGCGTTCAACTGGACTTGCTTTGGGCGCAGTTTGAACTTCCCCTGGGCCTTGCGATCCTGTGCGGCTTCTCCCTGGGCGTAATCGTCGGATTGGGTGTGATTTACATTACGCGTGTCCTGCCGTTACGGCACCAGTTGCGCAAGGCGCGCTCCGCGTTAGCAAGGCAGGACAACACTGGCTTAAGCCTGCCTGATGATTGAAGTGCTGTTGCTTGCCTTGATTCCGGCGGCGGCCTGGGGCGGCTGGATTCTGGCCAGAAGCACGACCCGGCGCGGTGAACACAAGCGCAACCTCAGTTTCAGCAACCGTTATTTCCAGGGTCTCAATTACCTTTTGGATGAACAACCGGACAAGGCCATCGCGGTTTTTATCGAAATGGCCGAGGTCACTGCCGACACCATTGAAACCCACCTTGCATTGGGTAGCCTGTTCAGGCGCCGTGGCGAAGTAGAACGGGCGATCAGGGTCCACCAGAATATCATCACGAAACCGGGTCTGGATGAACGCCAGAGAACCCGTGCCTTACTTGAATTGGGTGAAGACTATATGCGTGCGGGTCTGTTGGACCGTGCCGAAAACCTCTTCAATGAACTCATTGAGCGTGAACCACACGCGCCCGCGCTGCGGCACCTGCTGGATATCTATCAGCAGGAGAAGGATTGGGAGAAAGCGCTGCAACAGGCCCAACGGATCGAGACCGTGACCGACGAAAAAATGGGTCTGGTCATGTCGCATTTTTGTTGTGAACTGGCGGAAATTGCCCTGACCGAAAACAAGCTGGCTGCTGCAAGAAAGCATTTGCGCCAGGCCAGACGCCATTTACCGGAAAGTATTCGTGCGCGCCTCATACTGGCAAAGATCGCGTTGCAACAGGAAATGTTTGTCGAGGCGCTGGATGTTTACGAAGAAATTGTTGCCATGGACACGGAGTACATCCACGAAATCCTGGATCCATATCTGAACAGTGCGCAACAGGCCGGAGAGTTTCCGCGGGCGTTGGCGAGCATGCAAAAGTGGGCTGAAAAGTATGATGGCATCAGCCTGCTGATTGCCCTGACGGCTGTGCTACGAAAAGACCAGGGTCTTGATGCGGCTACCCGCTACCTGGCTGAAGCATTGACACGCCGGCCATCGGTGCAGGGCCTGGACCATTTGATCCAGTTGAAACTCGAAGGCGGACCGGAAACAGAATCAGGTGATGAAATACTCCGTGCCGTGGCGCAAAAACTCCTGGCACGACAACCCTCCTATCGTTGCACGCATTGCGGCTACGCCGGCCACAGCCATCATTGGCAGTGTCCCAGTTGCAAAAACTGGAGTACCACGCGAATCATTCGCGGTGTGTTGGGTGAGTAGACCATGAGCCAGGATGCCCAGGGCCTGCAGAGCGCAGTTGGCTGGGCTGCTGTCGCCTTGTCCACGGGTGTATTGAGTTATTTCAGCTGTAAAAAAGCCATGGCCCTGGCAGAAAGGTCAGGCATGATCGCATTTCCGGGCGAACGTCAAAGCCATCAGCACGCAACACCGGCCGGCGGCGGTCTGGGCTTGATTTTCAGCATCGTGATGACAACGCTTTGCCTCGAATTAATCGTTTCTTTACCTTTTTTTTGGTGGCAAAAAATGCTTCC
>JBFZEL010000430.1:0-5031 GCA_041306925.1 Lysobacterales bacterium | reverse complement strand
GCGCCGCCCGGGAGGAGGGCGGGGGCAGACCCGCAGATTGTTGCAGGCGTCAGGGCTGGTATGGATATCCCGAGGACAACCTCATGAATGAATGTTTGGTAAACGGCGAAATTTCGACTCTGGTGGCAGCCGCTAACCGCGGGCTCAATTTTGGTGATGGCCTGTTCGAAACCATGGTCGTAAACCAGGGCCGCCCCCGCCGGTGGCAGGGCCACATGGATCGACTCGGCATTGGTTGTGAAAGGCTGGGACTGACCATGCCGCCACAATCCATCCTGTTAAGAGAAGTGCAGACGGTCAGCGCTGGGCTGACCGATGCGGTTGTCAAAATCATCATCTGCCGGGGCGGTTCCTCGTGGTCCTATATGCCAATTGAAGACGAATCAGGCGTGCGAATCGTCAGCGCCGACCGCTTCCCGGATGGCATTGCCAAGCTCGCGCGAAAAGGCGTCAGGACGCGCATCTGTGAACTTCGGCTTGCCATACAGCCAGCGCTTGGCGGGATGAAGCACCTCAACCGGCTGGAGCAAGTGCTGGCCAGCGCAGAATTGCGGGAAAAGGCGGTCAAGGAAGGCATCCTGCTGGACCGCCTGGATCATGTCACCTGCGCGGTGGGCGCAAATATCTTCCTGGTCATGGAAGACCGGCTGTTAACGCCCCGGCTCGATCTTTGCGGGGTTCGCGGGGTTGTACGCAGTCACATACTGGCCGGTTTCGGCGCACGTTGCGAACAACGCCGCGTCACGCTCGACATGCTGCATGAAGCGGATGAGGTATTCATTTGTAACACCGTCAAGGGTATCGTGCCGGTTACCGCCATCGACGAGCGTGCGTATGCAATCGGGCCCGTGACACGCGAGCTGCAAACCTGGCTGATGGAGGGAGCCAGAAAGACATGAAACGGTTTTTGCCGCTCGTTTTGATATTTATTCTGTTGACGTCCGTCGTTATGACGGGCCTCTGGTACCAGTACCGGCAATTCCTGCAAACACCCCTGCCGGTCGGAGAGTCCGGACTGATTATCATGGTAGAACCCGGGACCAGCATTCGCGCGGTAGTGTCGAGCCTGGCGCAACAGGGCGTGACCCGTATGGATTGGCGCTGGCGTCTGTTAAACCGTCTCAAACCATTGACCATCAAAGCCGGTGAATACCTGCTCATGCCGGGTTTGACACCGCCCGGGTTCCTGGATCTGTTGGCGTCCGGAAAAGTTGTCACCTACCGGTTTACGATCGTGGAAGGCTGGTCGGTCTGGCAGCTGCTGGACGCGCTGGGCAATGACCCGGTTCTGAAACACAGCATTGCTGAGGTGACAGATATCGAAAACGCGGAAGGTCTGCCCGCAGGTAACCCCGAGGGTTGGTTTCTGCCTGAAACCTATGTATTTGTCCGGGGCGACTCGGACGAGCAGCTGCTGGGACGTGCTTACCGGGATATGTCCGATCGCCTGGCACAGGCCTGGGCCGGCCGTGCTGCCGGTCTTCCTTATGAAACCCAGTACGAAATGCTGATCATGGCTTCCCTCATTGAAAGAGAGACTTCCCTGGAAAGTGAGCGCGCCGACATTGCAGGTGTGTTCGTGCGCCGTCTCCTCAACAACTGGAGACTCGAGACCGACCCGACCGTCATTTATGGCATGGGCGAGGCTTACCAGGGCAACATCCGGCGCCAGGACCTCCAGCTGGACACACCGTACAACACCTATACCCGTCATGGTCTGCCACCGACACCAATCGCGTTGCCGGGCCTGGCTTCTTTGCAGGCGGCGGCGCACCCGGCGGCCGGGGATGCGATGTTTTTCGTCGCCAACGGGCAGGGCGGCCATACATTTTCGAGTACACTTGAAGCCCACAACGAGGCGGTCAAACAATTGATCGAACGAACCAGCAACAACCCGCCAGGATCAGGCAAGCAGAAATAGAACAGATGAACAGAGGATACTTCATCAGCCTGGAAGGCAGCGAAGGGGCTGGCAAGAGCACGCAGAACAAGCGCATATTGAGTTGGCTTGCGGCGCGTGGAAATGTCGTTGTCGAGACCCGCGAACCCGGCGGTACGGTCATTTCGGAACAGATCCGGCGGCTGCTTCTGGATACCCGCAGTGCGGGTCTGGATGCGCTCTGCGAACTGTTGCTGTTGTTTGCCGCGCGTTCCCAACTGGTGCAGGAAGTGATCCGGCCGGCCCTGGCAGAGGGCAAAGTGGTTGTGTGCGACCGCTTCACCGATGCCAGTTATGCTTACCAGGGCGGTGGCCGGCAATTGGGCGCTGCGACCGTCGCCAGCGTGGAAAAACTGGTACTGGGGAATCTGCGACCGGACCTCACACTGCTGTTTGATGTAGCGGTGGAAGTGGGTATGAAGCGCGTGGCCGGCCGTGGTGAAGCCGACCGTTTTGAAACCGAGTCGGTGCGGTTTTTTGAGCGGGTCAGAAATGCCTATCTCGAGCGGGCCGCGGCCGAACCCCAACGATTCGCGGTCATAGACGCGAGCCGGGATGAGGAGCAGGTCTGGGAACAGGTGCAGTATGTCCTTGCAACGAGATTGCCTCGATGACCGAGCCCGGCTTGACCAGTAGCGGGATCTATCCGTGGCTGAACGATCACTGGGCGTTCTTCCTGCAACGTCTTGAGCGTGACAGGCTCGCCCATGCCATGCTGATCCAGGGACCCGCAGGCACGGGTAAAACGGCTCTCGCGAGGCTCATGACGGCCCGCCTTCTATGCCGCGAACCCCGGGATTTCGCATGCGGCCAGTGCCGTTCCTGCAAACTGCTGGCCGGCGCGGCCCACCCGGACTACTTTGACCTGCAACCGGAAGAGGACAGCGAGGTTATCAAGGTGGACCAGGTGCGGGTCATGACTGGCAAACTGGATCTCACCACGTCGATCAGCGAGCGCAAGGTAGCCTATATTCATCCGGCCGAAACCATGAACGCTGCCGCGGCAAACGCGCTGCTGAAGAGCCTGGAGGAACCCGTCGGCAACACCGTCCTGATCCTTGTCAGCGATAACCCGGGCGGGTTACCGGTCACGATCCGCAGCCGTTGCCAGGCCATTACCATCAATCAGCCGGACCCAGGTATTGTTCAGGATTGGCTGGTGAAAACCTCGGCTCAACCCGCCGGCCGTGTCCGCGAAGCGTTGCAGGCGGCGGGTGGCAGCCCGTTACGCGCGGCGCGTTACCTGGCCTCACCGGAACTTGACGCATTTTCCCGGGTCAGGGCAGGACTGAGCAGCCTGCTGGGCAGACCCGCTGCCGTGTCACAGCTCAGCAGTGAGCTGAACGCGCTGAACCAGGTGGAATTGTGGCGATGGCTTTCGATTTGCACCGGCGAGGTCATAAAATCCATCCTTTTGGGGTTGCCGCTAAACTGGCTGCCTGCAGACGCTGGCTTGCGTGGTGTCGCACTGTTGGAGTTGCAACGCCAGGCGGACAAAAACCGGCAGTTGGTTGCCACATCGGTGCGCGGGGACTTACTTTTACAGGTTTGGCTGATAAACTGGGCAGAACAGGTGCCCTGAAAGACAGGGCGCCCGGCAGGGAAGACAATCGTCAATCGAGGAACAGGACATGGCACAGCAAGGCATACTTTCACTATCCATCAAGGACAGGCAAACACTGTATAACGCCTATATGCCTTTTATCCAGGGTGGCGGGTTGTTTGTGCAAAGCACCAAGCGTTACGCGCTGGGTGACGAAGTGTTCCTGTTACTGACGATCATGGAACTGGAAGAACGTCTGCCCATTCCGGGGCGCGTCGTATGGGTGACGCCGCCGGGTGCGCAAGGTAACCGGCGCCCCGGAATTGGTGTCCAATTCGCTGACACATCCGACGGCGCCCACGCCAGGACCATCATAGAGTCACACCTCGCCCAATTGATAAAATCAGATAAACGTACGCATACAATGTAGAAATATCAAAATCTTAAAGAGTTTACTTAAGAAACCTTTGAAAGATTGTGAGACGCCCGCGACACCTGCATGTGTCGCCCAATCAGCAGTGCAAAGCCATCGATTTGTAAGACGGTCGAAAATGACACTTGCGGCTGCCGCGGCCTGATAATGCCGGGGTGGTATTGATCAGGGCTTCCCTAATTTGACTTCACTGTCAGCTCGATCTGGTCGAGCATCTCCTGCAGGGGCGCACCCGCCTGGTAGAAGTGCGGCGAAAGACGTATGGCGCCGCCTCGCACCGCGCAGACAAGCCGCCGCTCTTTCAATGCCTGCTGAAAGCCTGCCAGGTCGGTTTGCGGCGGTCTGAAGCTGACGATCCCCGAGACCCGTTGCGGGTCGAATGGCCGCACCAACTCGACGCCCGGTATGGCCGCCAGACCGGCCGACAGGTTACGCGTATTTGCCGTAATCAGGGCCTCCACTGCCGGCATGCCAAAACTTTCGATCACGCCAAGGGAGGCATGCAGCGCAACCTGCCCGAGCATATTGGGGCTGCCGGCCTCGAAACGGCTGGCGGTGTTGCTCGCCTGCCAGTGCTCGCGGCTAAACTGGTAGGGTTCATCCAGCATGCGCCAGCCGCGCTGGGTGAGCTGTAGTCGTTCACGCCGGCTACCCCGGCAATAGAATACTGCAATGCCTTCCGGGGCCAGCAGCCACTTGTGGCCGTCTGCCGCCAGGAAATCGATACCGCAAGACTGCACATCCATTTGCAGTGCACCCAATTGCTGGATGGCGTCCACGAAGAACAACACGTTATTTTGCTGACAGTATTGACCCAGTGTCTCCAGACGCAGGCGCAAACCGTCGGTCCACTGCACTGCGCTGACTGCCAACAGGCGCGTGCGGCTGTCGATTTGCCCGAGCAGCGCCTTTTCCGGCTCCGCCGTGGCCCTGATGTCCACCTCGCGGACCTCCACGCCATGACGCTCAAGCGCCAGCCAGGGCAGGCGGTTTGAAGGAAACTCTTGCGCCGGCAGAACCAGGTTGTCACCCGTTCGCCAGTCGATGCCGTTGGCCACGGTGCAAATACCTTCGGTGGTATTTTTGAGCAGCGCGATGTCTTCAGCCGATTCGGCA
>JBFZEL010000429.1:0-9564 GCA_041306925.1 Lysobacterales bacterium | reverse complement strand
GCGCCGCCTTTTGAGGGTCAAAACTGGCTCTAAAAATATAGTTGGTTTGAATGAAATGCCTGGTTTGGCAATTCCATGCGGTAAAACCGGCGTTTACGCAGACATTGGTGCGGGAAATGAGACTTTTAACGCGCATTTATAGTGGGTTACGCTGGTCCGACCCTGATTTCAGTGGTTCTGATTTCAGTGGTTCAAGCGCTGAGCGGAGCCGCCCCGGGAGCGAACAAGGGCCGGAGTACCTGCGGCAAGGCGCCGGTGTCGTGTCGGCAGCCGGTCTGGAAGGGCAGCTACTGCGGCGCGGTCAGGTTCCTGTTTAAACTAGCCCCCGTGAATGGTTAGTACCTGGCCCACTTTGAGATACTTGCCGGTGTTGTTATGCTGTTTTAGTTTTTTCACGCTGGTGCCGTAACGATTGGCGATAGTCCAAAGTGTGTCGCCACGATTTACGCGGTGGGTGGTTACGTCGTTGGCGGCCAGCAGGGTAGTATCGTTCGCTGCACCTGGTATGAGCAATTTCTGGCCGACGTTAATTCGGTTGCCCTGCAGCTTGTTCGCGGCGCGCAGTTCAGCAACGCTGACGCCGGTTTTGGCGGCAATTTCCCACAATGAATCGCCCTTGCGAACGGTATATTTGTGCTGGTTTGCAGGGCCGGATGATACGGTAACTTCAGGCGTCGGTTGAGCTTGAGTGTGGGTAGTTGGCTGGCTGTCTTTTGACTCCAGCGCCGCCACACGGGTTTCATACTGTTTGGCGTACACGGCGACGTGGTAGTGTGCGGGGTGGCGTTCACGAGTAACGTCCAGAACCCGCTCCTTTTCCAGGGAAAGCAAGGTGTTTTCGAGCCAGGATCGACACTTGCCTTGCCGGGGAATTCTCATGTCAATGGCCATGCCCGTGGGATGCACGGAGTGGGCGACGGCATTGGCAGGCTGTCTGTTCATAGGACGCAACAAGCTGGTAACAGTGAGTTTCTCTCCGCACGCAGCATGGTATTGCTTACTGATCCGATCAAGGAATAGCCGGGTTTCTGAAACCACATAGGGATAAGACACGTCATGAAATTCCATATATCGGCCTGGGCTGACCCTGTGCAGCTCGCCGGATTCAACGTGCGGTGCTATTTCATTCGCTGTTTTGATGAAGTTGAAGCCATAAGATTGGGCCAGTTGGTATTGTTTTTTGACAGAAGTGGGGGAGCCCTTCAGGCTTTGCGCCTGGGCCTGGTTTGCAGTAAGCGACAATACTGCGCATACATAGACGATTGCCAGGTTTTTCAGACCGTGTCCCTCCGTAAAGGCTGGTTCGGGTTATTCGCGGCAGGCAGTCGCAACGCGCCCGCACATTACTTTGTAGCGAATATTCTCGCGAATTGTTCGTATTGTCCAGTAGTATGTTGAAATGAATGGTAATAATTTTCAACAAATTTGGGGCTTGATACGCTGATCGAGAGCCTTGTCAGAGATTGGGGAACGACTTGCCCATCAGCAGTTGAATACTTCGAATATCTTGGTGAGAAGTAAAGAAGTGAATTTTCACTCATCGTTCACCTGGAAATTACAGATAAATTTTAGAGATAGGTTACTGTTTGTAAGGTATTGATATATAGGGAAGATATTGGTGGTGATGGGTGGAGTTGAACCACCGACCTCAGCATTATGAGTGCCGCGCTCTAACCAACTGAGCTACATCACCTTGTTGTGCAAGAATAACCCCGGCCATTGCAACCGGGGGCGGCAATTTTCCATTTACGCGGGGTGATTGTCAACCGTGAACCCTCGCTGTGTGACAAGTTTCAGTTATCTCCGTTTATGAAGGAGTAGCCGAAAGCTTTCCGAAAGCATGCCACGATCTCGTCCATCGTCGGCGTGTGATTCTGCGGTCCCTGCACGGCGACTTTAAATGCGCCCATGACCGAGCCGATACGGCATGCGGTGACCAGGTCAAGGTTGTTAAGGATGCCGTAAATAAGGCCTGCCCGGTAGGCGTCGCCACAGCCGGTCGGGTCCAGGATTGCGGTGGGCTTGACCGCTTCGATCTGTTCCTCGCCGGCGTTGGTTATCAGGGTGGAGCCATCGGCGCCACGGGTGATGATCAATGCCTCGAGTTGTTCCGCAACCCGTTCCTTGCTCATGCCGGTTCGTTCGCGGATCAACTGGAATTCATAATCGTTGACGACCAGCCAGTTGGCCTGGCTGATGAAGGCTTTCAGATCGTTGCCGTCGAACAGGGTCATGGCCTGGCCCGGATCAAAAATATGCGGGATGCCCAGGCGTTCAAAATCACGGCTGTGCTGCAACATCGCCTCGCGGCCGTCCGGCGCGACGATGCCGATCCTGATGCCCTCCGCGTCTTCAACCTTGTTCAACTGGCTCTCCATCATCGCGCCGGGGTGAAAGGCGGTGATCTGGTTGTCGTCGAAATCGGTGGTGATAAAGGCCTGCGGCGTGAACTCGCCTTCAAGATGGCGGATGTAGCGGGTGGAGATACCCAGTGACTCCAGGCGCCGCTGGTAGGGGCCGAAATCGTCACCGACGGTGGCCATCGGGTAAGGGTCGCCACCCAGCAACTTGAGGTTGTAGGCAATATTGCCGGCGACCCCGCCAAACTGGCGGCGCATTTCCGGAACCAGGAAAGACACGTTCAGCATGTGTACCTTGTCCGGCAGGATGTGGTCCTTGAACCGCTCGGGGAAAACCATGATGGTGTCATACGCCAGGGAACCACAGATTAATGCTGACATCGCTTGAACCGTACCTGTTTTGGAAATTCGTTTTGTTGGCAAACGGCATTTTAACGGATTTTGTGCTTTGCACTGGAAGATTATTAAAAACCGGATGAAAGCTACGGCGCAAAGGGTCGCGCTGCTTGCTGAAAAGTGGGCTGGCTGATACATTAGTCGGTCTTAACCCGACATTTTCCCCCGGAATAGAACATCATGGTTTTCAAGAGTCTTCGCGGTCTTTTCTCAAACGACTTATCCATTGATTTGGGTACGGCTAACACGCTGGTGTATGTGCGCGGCAAGGGGATCGTGCTCAATGAACCCTCGGTGGTGGCGGTGCGTATGGACCGCGGCCCAGGCGGACCGCAGTCGGTGGCGGCGGTTGGCGCTGAGGCCAAGCGTATGCTGGGCCGCACGCCCGGCAATATCCGTACCGTCAGGCCACTGAAAGACGGCGTGATCGCCGATTTCAACATGACCGAAGCGATGCTTCAGCACTTTATCAAGAAAGTTCACGAATCACGCTGGCTCCGCCCCAGTCCGCGTGTGCTGGTCTGTGTGCCCTGCAGTTCAACCCAGGTCGAGCGCAAGGCCATCAAGGAATCCGCCGAGGGCGCGGGCGCGCGCGAGGTATTCCTGGTGGAAGAACCGATGGCGGCAGCCATCGGCGCAGGTATCCCGGTGCACGAAGCCCGCGGCGCGATGGTGCTGGATGTCGGTGGCGGCACCTCCGAGGTGGCGGTCATATCGCTCAATGGGCTGGTGTATTCAAACTCGGTGCGCATCGGCGGGGATAAGTTCGATGAGGCCATTGTCAACTATGTGCGGCGTAATTACGGTACGCTGATTGGCGAGTCCACGGCGGAACAGATCAAGATCATGATCGGGCGCGCCTGGCCGGATGAAGAAGCCGAAGAGATATCCGTTTCGGGTCGTAACCTCGCCGAAGGTGTGCCACGGCGGATCACCATCAACAGCAACGAGGTACTCGAAGCCCTGACCGAAAGCCTGGCCACGATCCTCGAGGCAGTCAAGGCGGCGCTGGAGCAGACACCGCCCGAATTGTGTGCGGACGTGGTGGAAACCGGTATCGTCCTGACCGGCGGCGGCGCGTTGCTGAAAGGCCTGGATCGACTGATTTCCGAGGAAACCGGGCTGCCGGTTTTCATCGCGGATGATCCGCTGACCTGCGTTGCCAGGGGCGGCGGACGCGCGCTTGAACTGATGGACGAAAACCACGGTGATTTTTTCACCACGAGCTAGGGCCTGTCAGCAGGCCCTGGCATAGTGCAGCGTATTTACAGGACATACCGTGTCAGGTGACTGCGCCTGACTGTTCAGGTACACGACAAGAACTTGGCACACAGAGAAGCATCAGATCCCGGTCGCTGGTTCGGCGAGGAAGGTACACGCACAGCCCGCCTGATGATTTACATCCTGCTGGCCATTGTCCTGATGTTCATGGATCAGCTCGGGCACTACGTCCCGCGCATACGCAGTGCGATGGAACTCGCCCTCGAGCCCGTATTCGAGGTGGCCGGATGGCCGGCGGAGGTCATGCAGACGCTCAAGCGCAGTACGCGTGAACGCAACGACCTGATCGCCGAAAACCAGCAACTTTTACAGCAATTACTCAAGGTATCCGGCTCGGTCCAGACACAGGTGGCCCTGCGGCAGGAAAATCAAAGACTGCGTGACCTGCTCGGGGCGACCCGCGGCCAGCTATACAACTTTCAGTTTGCGGAAATGAAACGGGTGGCGCTCGACCCTTTCTCCCACATGGTATGGATAGACCGCGGTGCCGAAGAGGGCGTGGTCGTCGGCCAGGCCGTCATCGACGGCCAGGGGATCGTCGGCCAGGTTGAAGACGTGCACCGGCATATTTCCAAGGTGCGCCTGATATCCGACCCGGATCACGCGTTGCCGGTACAGGTCAACCGGACCGGTCTGCGCACCGTGGCGTACGGCAGCGGTGAAACAAGCCACCTGCTGATGCCCAATGTGCCGCTGCAGGCCGATATCAGCCCTGGTGACGTGATCGTGGCATCCGGTCTCGATGATCGGTTTCCGCCCGGTTTCCTGGTGGGTGAGGTGGAGCGCGTGGAGCGCGACGGCGGCGAGACGTTTGCCACCGTCTATGTGCGTCCATACGCCGCGCTCGACCGGGGCCGCGAGGTTCTGCTGATTGAACAGCAGGAAGCAATCGAGCCGTTGCCGCTGGATTTACCATGAAGCCCAACCGCGAAAGCCGCAGCCTGATCTTCCTCACCCTCATCACGGCGGTGCTGTTGACGCTGCTGCCATTGCCCGGGGTTTTGCTGCCATTCAAGCCTTACTGGGTAGCGCTGGTGGTCATTTACTGGTCGCTGGAAACCCAGGACACGATCAGCCTGGGCCTGGCCTTCCTGGTTGGAATCGTCCTGGACGTCCTCAGCGCCAGCCTGATGGGTATGCACGCCCTGAGCCTGGTGGTGATGGTGTTCCTGGTCCAGCACTTTCGTTCACGCCTGCGTTTTTTCCCGCCCTGGCAGCAGGCGCTCAGCGTGCTCGGCTTGCTCGTCAATGACCGTATCATCCTGATCTGGATCACCGCGCTGCTGGGTGAGCCCCTGCCGACCTGGAAGTACTGGCTGCCACCGCTGATAGGCATGGCTGTATGGCCCTGGCTGTTTCTTTTACTCGACCGGATACGCGCCATGACGCGTCAACACAAGACGTGATCGGTTATAAGACCAGTCGCGCCATCAAGGACGAATGGGAAGAGCGGCGGATCTTTGCGCAGAGGATCTGGGTGGGATTCATCATCGTTGCCCTGTGTATCCTCGCGGTGCTTGGACGTTATGTCTGGTTGCAGGTTGTTGCCTATGACCAGTTCTCGACACGTTCGGAAAATAACCGCGTGAGCGTGCGCCCGATCGTACCCAACCGCGGCATCATTTATGACCGCAGGGGCCGGGTGATCGCCGAAAACCTGCCGGCCTACCGCCTGGAGATCATTCCGGAGCAAGTCCCCGGGAAGCTGCAGGGTCTCGAAGCCCTGTTGGATGAACTGTCAGCCTTTGTCGACCTGACCGAGGATGACCGCAAGGCTTTCGAAAAAGCCCGCCGAAATTACCGGGACTTCGACAGCGTGCCGCTGAAATTCAACCTGAGTGAACGCGAAGTGGCGCGATTCTCCGTCAACCGCCACCGCTACCAGGGTGTTGATGTCGTTCCCTACCTGTCCAGGCATTATCCATACGGTGAACTCCTGACGCATATTCTCGGCTACACCGGCCGTCTCGACGCGGATGATATTGCCAGGGTGGACGAGGGCAATTACCGGGGTACGCGCGCCATCGGTAAAATTGGCGTGGAACGATTCCAGGAAAAGGAGTTGCACGGCGTCAGCGGTTTTGAACGTGTCGAGACCAATGTCCGCGGCCGGGTTCTGAGAGTATTGGATCGACAGGCTGCGATCCCCGGCACGGATCTCGTCCTGTCCATCGACGTCGCAGTACAACAGGCCGCCTGGGACGCGCTCGGTGACCGGCCGGGTTCGGTGGTGGCCATCGATCCGGTCGATGGCAGTGTCATCGCCCTGGTCAGCAAACCGGCCTATGATCCGAATGACTTCGTCAATGGCATCAGCCAGAAGGCCTACAACGAAATTCTCAAGGCTCCGGGCCAGCCATTGTTCAACCGCGCGATCAATGGCTCCTACGAACCCGGATCCACGCTGAAACCATTTGTCGGCCTGGCGGGGCTGGAACTGGGCGTGGTCACGCCGCAAACCCGGGTGTTTTCAAACGGCAAGTTCTACATCGAAGGCTATGACCGTCCGTACCGCGACTGGAAGGAAACCGGGCACGGCTGGGTGGACATTGGCACGGCGCTTGAGCAGTCGGTGAACACCTATTTTTACCAACTGTCCATGAATCTTGGTATCGACCGGATGCACGACTACCTCGCGCAGTTTGGTTTCGGTGCGCCAACGGGGATCGACATACCGGGCGAGGGTAAGGGCGTGTTACCTTCCCGCGCATGGAAACGTGCTGCGCTCAATCAGCCCGGGTATCCGGGTGAGACGGTGATCGCCGGCATCGGCCAGGGCTTCAACGTGGTTACGCCGCTGCAACTGGCCAATGCGGTCGCTACCCTGGTCAACGGCGGTCTGCGTTATTCACCGAGGCTTTTGTACGCGGTCAAGCCGGCGGGTGTTGCAAAGGCAAAACACATCAGCGCCCCGCTTGAACTGCAGATGCCGGTCGTCGATCCGGGCGACTGGCGGACGATCCTCGCAGGCATGGACCGCGTGGTCAATGGCGTGCATGGCACCGCCAGGGGTGTCGCTGTTGATGCGCACTTCAGGATCGGCGGCAAAACCGGCACGGCCCAGGTATATAAAATGGCCGAGGGTGAAAAAGTAAAGCCGGAAAATGTCGCAAAGCACCTGCGTGACCACGCCTGGTTCATTGCTTTCGCGCCCGTCGAGGCTCCCCGGATCGCGGTCGCGGTGGTGGTCGAGCATGGCGGCGGCGGTTCAACAGCCGCAGCACCGGTGGCGCGGGTGGTCGTTGATGCCTGGCTGGATCAGGAACTTAATCAAGAACCGGGGCAAGAACCGGGGCAAGAACCGGGGCAAGAACCGGACCAACAACCGGACCAACAACCGGGGCAGCAACCGTGAAGCGCTGGTTACCGGCATGGGTGGGAGTCCCGCGATTGGACCCGGTGCTGCTGGTCATGTTGTTGCTGATCATGGGTTTTGGCATGTTCGTGCTTTACAGCGCCTCGGGACAGGACATGGCCGTGGTCAACCGGCAGGCGCTACGTCTTGGTTTTGGCCTGGTGATGATGCTCGGAATCAGCCAGGTTCCGCCGCGCATACTGAGAATCTGGACACCTTGGATCTATGCCCTGGGTATTGCCATGCTGCTGGCGACGATGGCGCTGGGCGTGGGCCGCAACACACAGCGCTGGCTCGACTTCGGCGTGCTGCGCTTCCAGCCCTCCGAACTGATGAAACTGGCAGTGCCGATGATGATCGCCTGGTATCTGCACCCGAAAGTGTTGCCACCCGACTGGAAAACAACCACGCTGACCCTGGTCATCATTCTGGTTCCAGGGTTGCTGATCTACCGGCAACCCGATCTTGGCACCGCGTTGCTGGTGGCTGCCAGCGGCATGTTTACACTTTACCTGGCAGGACTGCGCTGGCGGGTCCTGTTCGGTTTTGCGGGTCTCGCGGCTGCTGCGGCGCCGGTCCTGTGGCTGGTCATGAAGGAATATCAGCGTGACCGCGTGCGCACACTCCTGAATCCCGAGGCCGATCCGCTGGGTGACGGCTGGAACATCATCCAGTCAAAGATCGCGGTCGGCTCTGGCGGCGTAACCGGCAAGGGCTGGCTGAACGGCACCCAATCGCATCTCGAGTTTATCCCGGAGCGCCACACCGACTTCATACTGGCGGTGCTGTCCGAGGAATTCGGTCTGATCGGTGTCACCTTGCTGATGCTCACCTATTTGCTGGTTATCGCACGGGGGCTGTACATCGCCAGCACGGCGCGCGACACCGGTTCCAGGCTGTTGGCGGGCGCCCTGAGCCTGACACTGTTTGTCTATGTGCTGGTGAACGGCGGCATGGTTGCAGGTGTACTGCCGGTGGTGGGTGTGCCGTTGCCGCTGATCAGCTATGGCGGCACTTCTGCAGTGACGTTGTTGGCTGGATTCGGCATCATGATGTCCATTTACGGCCACCGCAAGTTCATACGCTAGAATGAACCCGCAGGTTTCAGCGCAAGTGACGGTTTGGGTTTTTAATGTTTCGATTGCATCCGCGACTGCGGTTTTGTTGCCTGTTCGGTTAAACTCTGTCCCGCGGAACGGAGAATGCCGTTTAACCAATCAAACCGGAAACATTGATTAATGCGAAAACTCATCCTTTTGCTGTTGTTTTGTGTACCCGCCCTTGCCGTGGCGCACCCTGGCATCGAGGAATTTGTAAAACGGGCAAACCTGGACTACGGCCTGCCCGAAAATGAAGTACGGGCCCTGTTGCTGCAGGCCGAATACAAACAATCCATCATTGACGCCATCTCGCGTCCGGCCGAGAGCAAACCTTGGCACGAGTACCGGCAGATATTCCTGACCGAGCAGCGGATCAGCGAAGGTGTGGCGTTCTGGGAGACCCACCGTGAATTGATCAGGACGGCATCCGAACAATTTGGCGTGGATGAAGAGATCATTGTCTCCATCATAGGTGTCGAGACGTTTTATGGACGCATCACCGGCAGTTACCGCATTATAGATGCACTGGTCACGCTGGGTTTTTATTATCCCGAGAATCTTTCCTCTGACCGTTCCGCGTTCTTTTCCAGCGAGTTGATGCAATATATCAGGCTCGCCTCCGAAGAAGGCCTGCCCATCGCCGAAGTCACCGGGTCCTATGCCGGTGCGATGGGTATAGGCCAATTCATGCCCAGCAGTTACCGCGAATATGCGGTGGATTTCGATGCCGACGGCAGCCGTGACCTGTGGCACTCAACCGCCGATGTCGTCGGCAGCGTTGCCAACTATCTGAACCGCCACGGATGGCAGCCCGGACAACCGGTCACGCGACCCGCGATTGCATCGAAGGAAGCGGCATTCAACGAGATATCCACGAAAAATTTCATGCCGACGCTGACGGTGGACCAATGGCGGGAGAAGGGCTTTAGCAGTTCGGGTGATTTGTCACCGGATCTGCCCGCGGCGGTTTTGCAACTGGCCGAAGAAAAACGCAACACCTACTGGCTGACCTTCAAGAATTTTTATGTCATTACCCGCTACAATCGCAGTCCACGGTATGCAATGGCGGTTT
>JBFZEL010000428.1:0-8262 GCA_041306925.1 Lysobacterales bacterium | reverse complement strand
GCCTCCTCTTTCAGACGGATCAGGGCTTCCCGCCGGCCGCGCGCCACCAGGCGTTCGTAGGCCCTGATATTGCCGCCGATCAGACGCCGGAGCGCGATCACAAAGGTGCGGAAGTAATCATGCGCCAGTACCACCGAACCGACCAGCAATGCGCTGGCCTCGGGTTCACAGGGTGGCAGACGTTTACCTGTACTGACGCCGATATGCAGCAGCGGTGCTTCGCGCGCGTCCAGTGACCTCAAGTGGCGCCGCTCGAACCAGGTGGCGAGCAGCCAGCCGGCCGCGCCGATGGTCAACAACTGCAGGCCGTTGGTGATCGCCATGTCCCACACCGTGTCGCCGGCGAACGCGTACTCGAACCAGTTACCGGGTTGGGCCAGGCCCAGTAAAAACTCCCTGGCGGACTCCGCAGCCCTGCTCACAGGTCGAATTTGACCGCGGTGCCGTAGGCCAACAACTCGGCCGTGCCGCCGGTGATGCTTGAAGTCGTCATGCGCACGTTGACGATGGCGTCGGCGCCGAGGGCTTCGGCCGCGTTCCGCATACGCTCCATCGCTTCCTCGCGGCCTTCGACCAGCAGTTCCGAGTAGCCTTTGATCTCGCCGCCGACCAGGCCCTTGAAAAAAGCGCCGATGTCCTTGCCGATGTGTTTGCCGCGCACGGTCGAGCCCTGCACGAGACCCAGTTCCCGAATGATGGTTTTACCGGGCACCTGCTCGATATTGGTGATGATCATGGCCTACCCCTTGTAATGAGCATTTCAGTCAGTGATGAAGATCGTTGCCGGCTGTTCCAGCATTGTTTTGAGCGCCTGGATCATCATGGCAGCGTCATGGCCGTCCACGAACCGGTGGTCGAAGGAGGATGACAGGTTCATGATCGTGCGGATCACGACCTGGCCGTTGACCACGACCGGTCTTGCCGCCGCCTTGTTGACGCCGATGATGGCCACCTCCGGCAGGTTGATAACCGGCGTGGATGCGATGCCGCCATATTTGCCAAGGCTGGTAATGGTGATGGTCGAACCGCTCAGTTCCTCGCGTTTCGCGGTGTTGTCGCGCGCGGCGCCGGAGACCCGGCGGATTTCATTGGCCAGACCGTTCAGGGAGCGGCTTTCACAATTTTTGATGACCGGCACCTTCAGACCGTCGGGGGTCTGCGTGGCGATACCGAGGTGCACCGCATGGTAACGGCTGATGACGTTGCGCTCCTTGTCGTACAAGGCGTTGCATTGCGGGAACTGTTGCAATACCCGGGTCAGCGCCAGGCCGATGAACGGCAGCAATGTCAACTTGTCTTCAGCAGTGGATTTCTGGTTATTCAGATACTGACGCAGGGACTCCAGCGCGGTGATATCCACTTCCTCGACATAGGCAAAATGCGGGATCTCGCGGTTGGCTTCCGACATGCGTTCGGCAATTTTCCGGCGCAGACCGATGACCTTGATTTCGGTGACCCCGTTTGCCGATGCTTGCGCCGTGGCCGGCTTGCCGCTGACCGGCGCCTGGCCGGAGAGGTGCTGCTCGAGATCGGCTCTCAGTATCCTGCCCCTGGGCCCGCTGCCGCCGACCTCGGCGAGATCGACGCCGGCTTCGCGCGCCTGCCGGCGGATCGAAGGCGAAGTCAGGACGCTGGCCGGCCGTGCCTGGCTGGCCGTTTTCTCTTCCGCGGCAGGTTTGCTGGCTGTGCTGGCAGTAGGTGTTGCTGCAGCGACGACGGCGCCTGCCACGGCGGTTTGCGCCACGGCGGTTTGGGTATTATCCATGTCCCGACCGTCCGTTATCTCAAAAACGATCATCGGGCTGCCGACCGCGATGGTATCGCCGACTTCCCCTGCAAGACGCACGACGCGGCCTGCGACCGGGGCCGACAGCTCTACCGCGGCCTTGTCGGTCAGCATGGCGCCAATCGGGTCTTCCTCGTTCACATAATCGCCGACCTTGACCATCCACTCGGCAATTTCCGCCTCGACCAGGCCTTCACCGAGGTCTGGCAGGTTGAACACATATTCACTCATAGCGCCTCCATGATGTTGCGGATGCCGGCGATGATCCTGTCCTGCGCGGGAAAATAATCCCATTCGAAGGCGTGCGGGTAGGGTGTTTCCCAGCCGCAGACGCGTTCGATCGGCGCCTGCAGGTGCCAGAAACATTCCTCCTGCACGGTGGCGACCAGTTCCGCACCGTAGCCACTGAACCTCGAGGCTTCGTGGGTGATCAGGCAACGCCCGGTTTTCTCAACCGATTTTCTCAGTGTTTCCACGTCGAGCGGCACCAGCGAGCGCACGTCGATGATATCGGCGCTGATACCGGCCTTGCGCACCGCGGCCTGCGCGACGTGCACCATCGTGCCATAGGTGATGATGCTCAGGTCATCGCCTGTCTCGACCACGGCCGCCTGGCCCAGCGGAATCGAATAGTAGCCATCGGGCACTTCACCGCCGGGGTGACTCGACCAGCCAATGGCAGGTTTGTCCGGATCACCGTCAAACGGTCCGTTATAGATACGCTTGGGTTCGAAAAAAATCACCGGGTCATCGGATTCGATGGCGCTGATCAGCAGACCCTTGGCGTCGTATGGGTTTGACGGCATCACCGTCTTGACGCCGGAGAGGTGCGTGAACAGTGCCTCCGGGCTCTGCGAATGGGTCTGGCCGCCGCGGATGCCGCCGCCGCACGGTGCGCGCACCGTCACCGGTGAGAAAAATTCGCCGCCGCTGCGGTAGCGCAGGCGCGCGAGTTCGCTGATGATCTGGTCGAGACCCGGGTAGATGTAATCTGCAAACTGGATTTCCGCCACGGGCCGCAGGCCGTTGACGCCGATGCCGATGGCCGAACCGATGATGCCGCCTTCCGCGATCGGCGCATCGATGACGCGGTGTTCCCCGTACTTGGCCTGCAAGCCGTCGGTGCAGCGGAACACGCCGCCAAAATAGCCCACGTCCTGGCCGAGTATGATGACGGTGGGATCCTTGTCCATCATGACATCGAGCGCCGACCGGATGGCCTGGATCATGTTCATCTGGCTCATTCGGCTAACCCCCTCAAGGCCAGCAACTGCTGGCGCTGGCGTTCCAGGTGCGGCGGCACTTCGGCGTAGACGTCGTCGAACATGACACGCACATCCAGGCGTGGTCCCTCGGTCATGGTGCCGTAGCTGACGGCTTCCTTCCAGGCGTCGTTGACAAAGGCCTTGAGTTCTTCCTTGAGCGCCTCGTGCTGCTCATCCGTCCAGTGTCCGTTGTTCACCAGGTGCTGTTTCAAACGATTGACCGGATCGCCCAGCGGAAATGCCTGCCACTCGTCCTTTGGGCGGTAACGTGATGGATCGTCACTGGTGGAGTGGGCGCCGCCACGATAGGTGACGTGTTCGATCAGGGTCGGGCCGCCGCCGTTGCGGGCCCGCTCCGCCGCCCATTGCGTGACGGCGTAAACCGCCAGCAGATCGTTGCCATCGACGCGTATGCCGGGTATGCCGAGGCCCAGTCCGCGCGCCGCGAAGGAACGCCGTTCACCGCCGGCAAACCCCTGGAAGGTAGAGATGGCCCACTGGTTGTTGACCACGTTCAGGATCACCTGTGCCTGGTAGACGGCGGCGAAGGTCAGAGCGTAGTGAAAATCCGCTTCAGCGGTGCTGCCGTCACCCACCCATGCGGAGGCGATGTGCGTCTCACCCTTGATGGCGGCGGCCATGGCCCAGCCGACCGCGTGCGGGTACTGGGTGGCAAGATTTCCGGACACTGAAAAAATGTTGGCTTGCTTGTTGTGGTACATGATGGGCATCTGCCGGCCCTTGCACATGTCCCGTGTATTTGACAGGCACTGGCACATCAGGTCGACCAGGCTGGTGCCGCGCAGGATGAACAAGCCCTGGTTGCGATACGAGGGAAACATCATGTCACCGTCTTCAAGCGCCATGCCCTGGGCGATAGAGATGGCCTCTTCGCCGAGGGATTGCATATAGAATGAGATCTTGCCCTGCCGTTGTGCGCGTTGCATGCGGTCGTCGTACTGCCGGGTCAACAGCATCAGGCGCAGGGCCCCGCGTAACTGGTCCGGTGTCAGTTCGGGCAGCCACTCGCCCTGCGCCATGCCGTCTTCATCCAGCACGCGCACCAGTTCGTGGGCGAGGTTCTCGATCTTGCTGGCGGGAGAATCACTGTCAGGGCGCTTGACGGCGCCTGCTACAGACAGGGCAAGATAACTGAAATCAGGCGCTTGCCCCGGTCGTGCAGAGGGGTGGGGAATATGCAGGTGGGATTTCGCTGTCATTTATATTGATTCCATCATTTTTCTGTGTTCAATCCACCGTCATCGCGCTTCAGGCCGCGGCCGCGACGAGGGCTTCCGCCATTGCATCCGCAATCACGTTGGTGGGTTTTTTCAACCTGTCTGCGGTGCCAAATATTTCGCTCAGACGTCCCGGGATCAGGGCGATCTGGGCATGCACATCGGCCTCGGTCTTGTTGCCCATGTACTCCAGCGAGACGCTGGTGATGCCGCCGCCGTTGATGACGTAGTCTGGAGCATACAGTATGTTTCTGTCGAACAGACGTTTTCCATCCTCCTCGGTGGCCAGCTGGTTATTGGCGGCGCCGCCGATGACTTTCGCCTTGATGCCCGGAATGCTGCCTGCATCCAGTATCGCACCCATTGCACACGGCGCCAGTACATCGACATCCTGAAAAAGGATTTGCGGGGGTGCAACGACCTGCGCGCCGAAATCCGCCCGTGCACGCTCGAGGTTGTTCTCATTGACATCGCTGATGACGAGACTTGCGCCCGCCGCATGCAACTGCCGGCACAGGTCATAGCCGACTTTGCCGACACCCTGGACCGCAACGCGCATATTGGCCAGCGAATCGCGGCCAAGACGGTGCTTCACCGCCGCGCACAAACCCAGGAAAACGCCATCGGCGGTCCACGGAGACGGGTCACCACCGGCAGAACCTTCCGCGGGCGGGAGACCTGCGACGAAATCCGTGACCTGCTTGATCACGCGCATGTTTTCGACCGAGACGCCGACGTCTTCAGCAGTGATATAACGGCCGCCCAATGAGTCGACGCAACGGCCAAAGGCCCTGAAAAGCTCGTCAGTTGGCGCTATGGCCGGGTCGGCCAGGATGACGGCTTTGCCGCCACCCAATGGCAGACCCGCCATTGCATTTTTATAGGTCATACCGCGGGCTAAACGCAGCGCATCGCGGAGTGCGTTTGCCTCGTTGTCGTAGTGCCACATCCGGCAACCGCCGGCGGCAGGGCCAAGCGCGGTCGAATGTATGGCGATGATGGCCCTCAAACCGGTTTTGGCATCGTGGAACTGGTGCACTGACTCGTGCCCCCGGTATTCAGCATTTTCGAAAAATGTCATGGCATTACTCACTTTCAATTGTCAGGTGACGAAATTTCCGACTTTAAGAAACCTCTGATTAATTCAGAGGTTCTTGCGACACATGGATGTGTCGCCAAATCAGCGGCGCCAAGCCGTTGATTTGTAAGGCAGTTGAAAATCACACTTTTCGACTGCCGCGCTCTGATAATGCCAGGATGGCATTAATCAGAGCTTCCTTAATATAGCAAGTGCATCTGGAAATTGTATTGCGAAGTGACCCAATACGCGGTGGTCTGCGCATATAATATTCAAAATTCTGACCAATAAGGGATTGGATATGCAAGAAATCAAACTTGACAACCTGGACCGCAAAATTCTCCGCCTGCTGCAATCTGACGCGAGTCTTTCGGCCGCGACCATTGGTGAAAAGGTGGGCCTGTCACAGTCACCCTGCTGGCGGCGCATACAGCGGTTCAAGGACGCAGGCCTGATCAAACAGCAGGGCATGGTCTTCGACCGCACCAAGCTGGGTTTCGAAACCATGGTCTTTGCACACGTCAAACTGACCGCGCACGGCCGCAGCAAGGTCTCGGAGTTCAGCGAAACCATCAGGCAGTTTCCGGAGGTGATGGAGTGTCACCTGTTGCTCGGTCACGTCGATTTCCTGTTGCGCATCGTCACCACCAACCTGGCGGCCTACGAACGGTTCTTTTTCGAGCGCCTGTCGCAATTGCCCGATGTGCAGGAAGTGACTTCGAGCATCGCGCTGACCGAGGTCAAGCACACCACGGAATTACCCATCTGAAACAGAAACCGGCGCCGGTCGCTTGACCTGACCGGACCGCGTGTGTAACTTGCTTGTCGCTAACAAGTTTGTGGTTTAGATGGTTTCTCCCAATCACACAACGCTCGTTCCAGCGGTGCGCCCCACGCAGGCGGAACGCGCCGCGCTGGCGGAGGAGAAAATGGTAAACGCGACCATCGATCTGCTCAACACGGTCGGTATGGCCGGCACCACCCTGATCGCCATCGGCGAGCTTGCCGGTTACAGTCGCGGGCTCGCCACGCACCATTTCGGTTCCAAGGCCGGACTGTTCCGCAAGGTGCTCAGGCACATCACCGCGGTCTGGACGGAGGAACTGGAAAACAACCTGCGCGGCAGGGATGGTCTTGCAGCCCTGCTGGCCGCACTCGACGCACACCGCGATCACATGCTGAATTTCCCGCGGCACGCACGCGCCATGAACATCCTTTGGTCCGCGTCGTTCGACCCGGCCGCCGAATTCAAACCCAACGTGATCGAGTTCCATCGCCTGCAAAGGGCCAACGCAGCGGCCTGGGTGAAAGCCGGGCAGGCGTCCGGCGAAATCAAAGCGGATGTCGACGCGGTCCGGTTTGCGGAACAGTTTTACGCATCGCTGCTGGGTCTCAATTACCAGTGGCTGGTTAATCCCGAAATTGATTTGAGAAAGTCGATCGAAACGCTCAAGCAAAACATCGTCGCCCTGCTCGGGGCAAAGTAATTTTTGGAAAAGGAAACACCATGACTGAAGCATACATTTTTGACCATGTCCGGTCGCCGCGCGGGCGCGGCAAAGCCGACGGTTCCCTGCACGCCATCACACCGATCAACCTGGCCAGCCAGGTGCTCGCCGCCTTGCGTGACCGCAACGGCCTCGACACCACGCTGGTCGATGACGTGGTCCTGGGTTGCGTTGCACCGGTGGGTGAACAGGGCGCGGATATAGCACGAATCGCGGCGCTGAACGCTGATTACGCCGAGAGTGTGGCGGGTAAACAGCTGAACCGGTTTTGCTCCTCCGGCCTGGAAGCAATCAACACGGCGGCGGCACAGATCATGTCCGGCCAGTCCGACGTGGTCATCGGCGGCGGCGTCGAATCGATGTCACGCGTGCCGATGATGTCCGACGGCGGCGCCTGGGCGACCGATCCGCAGGTGGCCTACAAGACCTATTTCGTGCCCCAGGGTATCAGCGCCGACCTGATCGCGAGCAAGTACGGCATAACACGCGAGGATCTCGACCGCTACTCGGTGGAAAGCCAGAAACGCGCGGCGCACGCTTGGGACCATGGCTGGTTCGACCGTTCGATCGTACCGATCGTGGACCACATTGGCCGGGTCGCATTGGCGCGTGACGAGCATATGCGCCCCGATGCGACCATGGAGAGTCTCGGCAGCCTGAAACCGTCGTTTGCAATGATGGGTGAGCAGGGCGGCTTCGACGCGGTCATCCTGCAGCGCTACCCCGAGGTCGAGTCGGTCATCCACATGCATACGCCGGGCAACTCCAGCGGTATCGTCGACGGCGCCGCCGCCGTGCTGCTCGGCCACGCGGAGGCCGGCAAGCGCATGGGGTTGAAGCCGCGCGCACGGATACGCGCGTTTGCATCCATAGGCAGTGAACCGAGCATCATGCTGACCGGTCCTGCGCCCGCCACCGAAAAAGTGCTCAAGCGGGCCGGCATGAACACGGCCGACATCGACCTGTTCGAATTGAACGAGGCTTTCGCAGCGGTCGTGCTGCACTACATGGATCTGCTGGACATCGCGCACGACAGGATCAACGTCAACGGCGGCGCGATCGCGATGGGCCACCCGCTGGGCGCAACCGGGGCGATGATCCTCGGTACCGTGCTGGACGAACTGGAGCGGCGTGATCTTGCCACCGCACTGGTGACGTTGTGCATCGGTGGTGGCATGGGTACGGCGACCATCATCGAACGGGTCTGAGTTTGGGGCCGACTGACGTTTAACCGACAATGGAATCAAGCAAATGAACAATACGATTCAATACACCGTCGACAGCGACGGCATCGCGACCCTGATGATCGACCTGCCCGGCAAAAGTATGAACGTCCTGTGTGACGACATGATCGCGGACCTGTCCGCCTGTATCGAGAAGGTCGCAA
>JBFZEL010000427.1:0-2501 GCA_041306925.1 Lysobacterales bacterium | reverse complement strand
GCGCCGCTTCGTTACATGGCCACTGGATACTGCCAAGACGGTCGAGCTTTGCGTAGCTGACACCGCTGAAAGTGGGGGTCAGGCGGGCGATCTCGTCCATGATTTCGGACGGGTGCTGGTAAGCCATCGGGTAACCGAGGGCGTTGGCCAGGTCAACGGTGATCTCCCAGTCCTCCTTGCCGCTGCGCGAAGGCAGCACCTTGCGCACCGGCGAGATCCGCCGCTCGGCATTGGTGAAGGTGCCGTTTTTCTCCCGGAAGGTCGACCCGGGCAGAAATACGTGCGCAAAACGGGCGGTTTTATTCAGGAAGATATCCTGTACGACCAGGCATTCGAGCGCCTTCAACGCCGCTTCGACGTGCCGGGTGTTTGGGTCCGACTGGGCGATGTCCTCACCCTGGCAGTACAGCCCCTTGAAAACACCTGCGATAGCGGCGTCGAGCATGTTCGGGATACGCAGACCGGGTTCCGCCTGCAGTTTGACCCGCCATTCGTTTTCAAACAGGCCGCGCACCTGCGGGTTCGATATATGCCGGTAACCGGGCAGTTCGTGCGGGAATGAACCCATGTCACAGGAGCCCTGCACATTATTCTGACCGCGCAGCGGGTTGACGCCAACGCCCTCACGGCCGAGGTTGCCGGTGGCCATGGCGAGGTTTGCGATACCCATGACCGTGGTCGATCCCTGGCTGTGCTCGGTGACACCGAGGCCGTAATAGATGGCCGCATTGCCGGCCTTTGCATACAGTCTTGCGGCTGCGCGCAACTCCCCGGCGGGCACGCCCATCACCGTCTGCAGGTGCTCGGGTGAGTTCTCCGCACGACGGATGAAATCCGACCATTGCTGCCAGGCCTCGATGTCACAGCGCGCATTGATATACACTTCGTCGGCCAGGCCTTCGGTGACGATCACGTGCGCCATCGCGTTGACAAAGGCCACGTTGCTGCCCGGTAACAGTTGCAGGTGATGGGCCGCGCGGATGTGCGGACTGTCGACCAGTTCGATTTTGCGCGGGTCCACCACGATCAGTTTTGCACCCTCGCGCAGCCTGCGCTTCAGACGCGAGGCGAACACCGGGTGTGCGTCGGTGGGGTTGGCGCCGATCAGCATGACGACGTCGGCGTGCGCCACCGAAGCGAAGGCCTGGGTGCCGGCCGACTCACCCAGCGTGGTCTTCAGACCGTAGCCGGTGGGCGAGTGACAGACCCGCGCACAGGTGTCGACGTTGTTATTGCCGAAACCGGCGCGCACCAGTTTCTGCACCAGGTAGGTCTCTTCATTGCTGCAGCGCGAACTGGTGATGCCGCCGATGCTGTCCACGCCATACCTGGCCTGGATTTCCCGCAAGCGCCGGGCGGTAAATGCAATCGCCTCTTCCCAACTGACCTCGCGCCAGGCCTCATCGATGCTGTCGCGGATCATCGGCCTGGTGATGCGGTCCGCGTGGCTGGTGTAGCCGAAGGCATAACGCCCCTTCACACAGGCGTGGCCCTCGTTGGCCTTGCCGTGCTTGTGTGGCGTCATGCGCACGACCTCACCCCCCCGGGTGCCGACTTCGAAGGCGCAACCCACGCCACAGTAGGCGCAGGTGGTGACGGTGCTTTTTAACGGCAGGCCCAGTTCGATCACCGGCTTGTCTTCCAGCGCCGCCGTCGGGCAGGCGTTGACACAGGCGCCGCAGGAGACGCACTCGGATGCCATGAAGGATTCCATTTGCCCGGCGGAAATCCTCGAGGCAAAACCCCTGCCGTCCACCGTCAGCGCAAAGGTCCCCTGGATCTCCTCGCAGGCCCGCACGCAGCGGTGACAGACGATGCATAGCGACGGGTCAAAGGTGAAATACGGGTTGGATTCGTCTTTCGCAGCCTGCCGGTGATTGCTGCCGGTCGAGCCATAACGGCTGTCTTCGACACCCAGCGCCTGCGCCACGTCCTGCAACTCGCAATCACCGTTGGCCGGACAGGCCGGACAATCCAGCGGATGGTCCGATATATACAATTCCAGAACGTTCCTGCGTACTTTTTCGAGACCAAAGGACTGGGTGCGCACCACCATGCCCTCTTCCACAGGCGTCGTACATGACGCAGGCAAACCCTTGCGGCCGTCTATTTCGACCAGGCACATGCGGCAGGAGCCAAATGCCTCAAGCTGGTCGGTCGCGCAGAGTTTGGGCACACCGATACCCAGCATGGCGGCAGCGCGCATGACGGAACTGCCGGCATCGACCCTGACCTCGCGGCCATCGATCTGCAGGCTGACCTGTGCGGGCGCGTCACGCGGCGCGGGGGTGCCGAGATCATGCAATGGATTGTGCATTGCCAAAATGTGCTTACTCCGCTGCGTTGCGTGCAAAATCCATCGGGAAATGCCGTACCGCGCTGCGTACCGGCAGCGGCGTCAAACCACCCATGGCGCACAATGAACCAACTTCCATGGTTGCACACAATTCTTCCAGCAACCCGAGGTTTGCCAGCCTGTTCTCATTTTTACCTATCTTATC
>JBFZEL010000426.1:0-4280 GCA_041306925.1 Lysobacterales bacterium | reverse complement strand
ATGCGCAACATCGCGCATGCATGCGGTCCCGGGCGGGGAGGACGAAAATGTTAACCTATACAAGTTTGTTAGTTGCCTGTCTGGTCGTTTCGGTGGTCGCTTATTTTCTGTACAAGGTCATTGCTGATTCCAGCAGATCGGTTTACAAATCCAGATCACCCATCGCTCTTCTTGACACTCCAGGACATCATCACAAGGATTCGTTGGTCAACGCGAGCGTGACCGGTAACTCGAAAGCCTTCGGTCAGAATCGTGGTCACACCACACCAAAGAATTTTGCCAAGACCTATCCGGCCATGCCGAACGAATCCGTTGAATGGAAATGGCAGGGAAGCGGGGGCCATTTGCGCGAACCGCAGTTGCAGGCCGGCTACGCTACGGGTAATTCCAGCCATTGCAGTTTGTATGATGCGAAGACACCACAACCTGCCCAGCGGACCAGGCCAAATATCTCCAATCTGCATCGTGAAGAAAAGGTCAACCCCGCTGGCAGGACCTACAAAGTCACTCGAAAGGCGGCCCACGTGGTCAGCGACAGCCCTGACCTGAACAAGCCATGGGGCTGGTGAGGTCGCCCACTGACGCAAGCTATGTAACCCCATCAGGTTTTCAAGCCAGGGCGCCGGGCAGGCGCCCCGTAGACTTGCGCTTTCTGCCGTTTTCCGCTTTCAGCATCTGCCAGTGCGCCCGCACCGCGGCGTACATGAACCCCCAGGGCTAACCTGCCCGGATAAATTCAGGCCCCGCAATGCACGCGTCTGAAGGCGCGACAGGGCACGGTTGCACTACAGGCAAGCACCGCTCATGGGCCGCGCCGGGAGCCAGTATGTGTAGCCGTTTTACCCCGGGCAATATCCGCGCGTGGCGTTTCAGGGTCAGTCCGGCGGGTTTTGTTTGGCACTGCCAGAAGCGTCACTGAAGAGCCCTTGACAACAAATGAATGAACGTTCATTCTGCTGTTTCGTACAGCCCTGAAGGCTGTCCACGCCCACTACTGTCAGGACTTATTCAAAATGAACGTACACTTCCGCTGCCCGCTGGTCTGTGCACTCGCGGCGCTGCTCGTCGTCGCCTGCGAAAAACAACAACCACCGGCCATGCAAACCGCCATGGCCAACGTGACCGTCGTCACCTTGAAGACGCAACCTGTGACGTTGTCCCGGCAGCTTCCCGGCCGCACCAATGCATTTGTCGTCGCCGAGGTTCGCCCGCAGGTCACGGGTATCGTGAAAGAACGGCTGTTCACCGAAGGCAGTCTCGTCACGGCCGGACAACCGCTGTACCAGCTTGATGACGCTACTTACCGGGCGGATTACAACAGCGCCAAGGCCCTGCTCGCCCGTGCGCGGGCGGCAGTGGACATCGCACGATACAACACCGAACGCGCGGAGAAGCTGATCGTCTCGAAGGCGATCAGCGAACAGGACCTGTTCAACGCCAGGGCCGAACTGCTGCAGGCCGAGGCGGACATAGGTGTGGCCCAGGCACGCGTTGACGCCACCGAGGTAAAACTGAATTACGCCCGTATCACCTCACCCATCGACGGCCGCATCGGCAAGTCAACCGTGACCCGCGGCGCGCTGGTGACCGCGGACCAGGCAAAACCACTCGCCACGGTACAGCAGCTCGACCCGATCTATGTCGATCTGACCCGTTCGGCCACCGAATTACTGGAATTGCGCCGTGAGCTTGCCAGCGGCGCTGCGCGCAAGACCGAGGGCATCCCCGTCACCATCATCCTCGAAGACGGCAGCGAATACACCCACCAGGGCAAACTGGCGTTCACCGACGTTGCCGTCGACCCGATGACCGGCAGCTTCGCGCTGCGCGTCGTGGTGCCGAACCCTGACAGCCTGCTGATGCCCGGAATGTACGTCCGCGCGACCGTCAGCAACGCGGTGCTCGAGCGCGGATTGCTGGTGCCGCAAAGGGGCATAGGCCGCGATGCCAGGGGCAACGCCAGCGCGCTGGTGGTCAACAGCGACAACACCGTGGAACAGCGTGCGGTGCAGGTCGGCCGCACCATCGGTGACCAGTGGCTGGTGAGCAGCGGGCTCCTCGCCGGTGACCGGGTGATCGTCGAGGGTCTGCAGCGCATCCGTCCGGGAGTCCCGGTGCAGGCGACCGAAGCAGCACCGCAGGACGCTGCGGCTATCAGGAGCGATGGCAAACCCGCAACAAACGCTCCGCAACAGCGGTAGGAACGACCACAATGGCACAATTTTTCATCGGTCGTCCGATCTTCGCCTGGGTCATCGCGATCATCATCATGCTCGCCGGCGCCCTCTCCATCACCCAGTTACCGGTCTCGATGTACCCCAACATCGCACCGCCGACGGTGAACATCAACGCCTTCTACCCCGGCGCCTCCGCCACGGTGGTCGAAGATTCGGTGACCCAGGTCATCGAGCAGAACATGAAGGGGCTGGACGGCCTGCTGTACATGGCGGCTACCAGTTCCGGCAATGGTGGCGCCTCGCTTGCACTGACCTTTGAGAACGGTATCGATCCGGATATCGCGCAGGTGCAGGTCCAGAACAAGCTGCAACTGTCCATGCCGCTGTTGCCACAGGAGGTCCAGCGCCAGGGCGTCAACGTCGGCAAGTCACGCAGCGGCTTCCTGCAGGTCGTCGGTTTCGTATCCGACGATAACAGCATGACCCGCAGCGACATCTCCGACTACGTCGTTGCCAATATCGTCGACCCCTTGAGCCGCGTTCCGGGCGTCGGCAGCCTGCAGGTGTTCGGATCGCAATACGCGATGCGCATCTGGATGGACCCGAACAAGCTCGATGCCTACCAGCTCACGCCGTCTGACATCATCTCTGCCGTGCAGGCGCAGAACCGGCAGGTCGCGGTCGGCGAACTCGGCGGCACCCCTGCCGTCGAGGGTCAGGAACTCAATGCAACGATCACTGCGCAGAGCCGGCTACAGACGCCGGAACAGTTCCGCGAGATCATATTGCGCAGCAACCCGGACGGTTCGCTGCTGCAACTCGGTGACGTCGCGCGGGTGGAACTGGGTGCGGAAAATTACGGCTCGATCTCCCGTTTCAACCGACAGCCGGCGACCGGCATCGCGGTCATGCTGGCGACCGGCGCCAACGCCCTGGAAACCGCCAAGGCCGTTGAGGAGAAACTGGAGGAACTCAAGCCGTTCTTCCCGCCGGGTCTGCGCACGGTCATTCCGTTCGAAACCACGCCATTCGTGCGCGTGGCGGTTAAAAACGTCATCAAAATACTGCTGGAAGCAATCGTCCTCGTGTTCCTGGTGATGTACCTGTTCCTGCAGAATTTCCGCGCCACGCTGATTCCGACCATCGCCGTCCCGGTGGTGCTGCTCGGCACCTTTGGGATGCTCGCCGTGCTGGGCTTCTCGGTCAACATGCTGACCATGTTCGCGATGGTTCTGGCGATCGGTTTGCTGGTCGACGATGCGATCGTGGTCGTGGAAAACGTCGAGCGCCTGATGACCGAAGAGGGTTTGTCTCCCGAGGCAGCCACACGAAAATCGATGCGCCAGATCACGGGCGCATTGGTCGCGGTGGGACTGGTGCTGTCGGCAGTGTTCGTGCCGATGGCCTTTCTGGGCGGGGCGACCGGTGTTATCTACCGGCAGTTTTCAGCCACCATCGTCTCGGCCATGGCGCTGTCGGTGTTGGTCGCGATCGTGCTGAGCCCGGCCCTGTGCGCAACCATGCTCAAGCCGCTGCAAAAGGGCGAGCATTACCACGACACGGGTTTCTTCGGCTGGTTCAACCGCACCTATGATCGCAGCGCCAAGCGATACCGGCGCGGTGTGCGCAGCATGATCTCGCGCAGCGGACGCTACCTGGCGGTGTTCCTCGTACTGACCGGACTGATGGCCATACTGTTCTTTAACCGCCCTACCTCGTTCCTCCCGCAGGAAGACCAGGGCACCATGTTTGCAATGGTGCTGGCGCCGGTTGGCGCGACACAGGCACGGACCATGGAATCCCTGTACAAGGTGGAAGACCATTTTCTCAATAATGAGACCGAAAATGTCGACTCCATGTTCGCCGTGCAAGGCTTCAGTTTCGCCGGCAGCGGCCAGAACAACGGCATTGCCTTTATCAAGCTCAAGGACTGGGATGAAAGGCAGCGGCCCGAGCAGGATGTCAATGCGGTGGCCGCCCGCGCCTTCGGTGCGCTCAGCCAGATCAAGGACGCGCTCGTATTCGCATTTGCACCACCGGCTATCCAGGAACTCGGACGTTCAGCCGGATTCACTTTTTACCTCGAGGACAATGGCGGTCTTG
>JBFZEL010000425.1:0-8212 GCA_041306925.1 Lysobacterales bacterium | reverse complement strand
CTGCGCAAGCAGTTCGCCGCCCAAGGCATGTCTGCCGAAGATATCGAACTGGAGCTGAACGATCCGGACCAGTATTCCGGCAAATACTTCTTCGTGCCGCCGCGCGCCCGCTGGAGTCAGGGTTGGCAGGAAGAAGTGGTGGAGAACGGGCAGAAAAAGATCATCGATCGCCCCGCACTCAAGCACGTCAAGGAAAACGTCGGCTCCGCCCTGAACAAGGCGCTGGAAGCCATTGAAGACGCCAATCCCGACGCCCTGCAGGACGTACTTAAGGGTATCAACTTCAACCGCAAGATTGGCCAGCGAACCTTGGATGACGACACCCTGTCCGACTTCGTGCAGAACTTCGAGAAAATCCCGCTCAAGGACAGCGATTTTGAATTTCCCGACCTGCTCGGCGCGGCCTACGAATGGCTGATCAACAAATACTTCGCCGATTCCGCCGGTAAAAAAGCCGGTGAATTTTACACCCCCGCCGAAGTAGTGCGGATATGTGTCGAAATCTGCGACCCGGAAGAAGGCATGAGCGTCTACGACCCGACGGTGGGTTCCGGCGGCATGCTGATCCAGATGCGTGACTACCTGCGCGAAAAAGGCGGCAGTGCCGATGAACTGGCGCTGTTCGGCCTGGAGAAAATGGGCACCACCTGGTCCATCTGCAAGATGAACATGCTGCTGCACGGCATCTCCCATGCCGACATTCGCCAGGAAGACACCCTGCGCGAACCGCAGCATCTGGATGAAACCAACGAACTGAAACGCTTCGACCGCGTCGTTGCCAATCCGCCGTTCAGCCAGAACTACATCAAAAAAGACCTGAAATTCTCCGGCCGCTTTCCTGTGATGATGCCGGAAAAAGGCAAAAAGGCCGACCTGATGTTCGTTCAGCACATGCTGTCGGTGCTCAAGCACAATGGCCGCATGGCGACGGTGATGCCGCACGGCGTGCTGTTCCGCGGCGGCGAGGAGCGCGAAGCGCGCAAGCACTTTATCGAGCACGGTTACCTGGAGGCCATCATCGGCCTGCCCGGCAACCTGTTCTACGGCACCGGCATTCCGGCCTGCATTCTGGTGATGAACAAGAACGGAGCCGCCAACCGCGACCATGTGTTGTTCATCAATGCCGACCGCGAATACCGCGAAGGCAAGGCGCAGAACCACCTGCGCCCCGAAGACATCGACAAGATCATCTATGCCTATCGCGCCGGTAAAGATATTCCCGCGTACGCTCGCAAAGTTCCGAAAGCTGAAATTGTCGCCGAAGACTACAACTGTAATATCCGACGCTATGTGGATAACGCCCCACCTCCGGAGCCGCACGATGTGCGCGCGCATTTGCATGGAGGCGTCCCGAAAGTGGAGGTCGAAAGCCTGGCACACTTCTGGCAGAACTACCCGGAATTGGAAAACGACCTCTTCGTCAACCGCGATGAACAATATCTCGACTTTGCGCCTGTACTCAGCGGCAAACGCGACATCGCCGACTTTGTCCCCAACCACCCCGGCGTAATTGCAAGCCATGCCGCCTTTATGCAAACGCTGGAAAACTGGTGGCAGGCCAACCTGCCTATAGTTGAGGCGCTGGCGCCGGATGCCGCAAACCAACAAGGCAAACCGCACAATGTCTATGTGATGCGCAGCAGCCTGCTGGCCGGTATCGAGAAAGAGCTGGCCGGGCAAAACCTGCTAACCAGCTTTCAGGTGCGCGGCGCGTTCGCCAACTATGTCGATATGCTCAAGGCCGATTTCAAGTCCATCGCCGCCAGCGGCTGGGGCCCGGAATTGATCCCGGACGAGGACATCCTGCAAAGCCAATTCCCCGAAGTGCTCGAAGAACTGGAGCAAGCCCAGACCCGGTTGGCCGAACTGCAAGCCCTGTTCACTGCCGCCGATGAAGAAGATTTTGAAGACAACGACGACACCGGCGTGATGAATTCCGATCAGGTCAAAAGCCTGAAAGCCCGCTTGAAGGAAGCCAAGGGCATGGCGAAACTGTGCAAGCGCGACCCTAACATGGATGATACGGCGCTATACCAGCGTGAAGCCGAACAGATAGAGGCGCAATTGGAGTGTCATAAAGTGCTGGAAGACGAAGTCAAAACCCTGAGAAGCACGATAAAAGGCATCGAGGGCAAGCGCGACGAACTGGTGCAAAGCGCCCGCGAGAAAATTTCCACCGGCGAGGCCCGCACCGTGATTATCGAGCGCCTGCGGCAACAGCTGATGAATACCTACCGCGCTTACTTGCGCGCCGACCAGCGCGCCTGCATCAAAGCCATCGAAAACCTGTGGAGCAAGTATGCGGTCACCGCCAAGACCATCGAAACCGAACGGGATGCAGCATCGGAGCAGTTGCAGGCGTTTTTGGTGGAGTTGGGTTATGAGTGAAACAGCCTTAAAGCAATTAACCAATCTATTCCACGATACCCATGCGCGGCTCAGCCAGATGGCGGCGCGTTCAATCAATACTTCGCTGGTGGTGCGTAACTGGCTCTATGGCTGGTATATCGTCGAATTTGAACAGGGCGCCGTCAGCCGACAAGCGCTCTATGGCAAAGCCCTCATCGATCAGCTTGCAAAATCTTTGGCAACACGCGGAATCAAGGGTATTTCACCGACCAATCTGCGTAAATTCCGCCAGTTTTATCTGGCATTCCCCGTTACTGATGCCATTCAACAAGCACTGTCTGTCGAATGGTTAGCCATTGCACCCACACAGATTCAACAGACAGTGTCTGTTGAATCCTCCAAGCAACCCTGCGAGCCGCTGTCATCAAAAGCGTTTTTGGTAGAGTTAGGTTATGAGTGATTGGACTTCTGAATGCCTTAATCAACTTGTAGCCTTTCAAAAAGGCCGTAAAGTTGAAACCAGCCCATTTCAGACGCAAGGATTCGAACCTTACCTGGGAGCAGGCGCGTTGTCTGGTAGATATGACGGTTATGCTTCTACATTCCTTGCTGTGACGGCAAATAAGCAGGATGTCTTAATGCTATGGGACGGAGAAAGGAGCGGTTTAGTCGGCTATAATCTCAGCGGCGTAGTGTCGTCTACGGTTTGCAAGCTTACGCCAAATGAAAAAATTGACAATGAGCTTTTATATTATTTACTCCTATTCAATTTTGATTGGATTCAGAACAGAAGAACAGGTACAGGTGTTCCTCATGTACCTAAAGATATTGGTCGAATCCTCAAACTGGATTATCCAACGGACATATATTTACAGCAAAAAGTAACCCGCATTCTTCAAACCATCGACCAAGTCATCGAAAAAACCGAAGCGCTGATTGAAAAATACCAGCACATCAAAGCGGGGCTGATGCGTGACCTGTTTACCCGTGGCATCGACGCCGACGGCAAATTGCGCCCACCCCGCGAACAAGCCCCGGAGCTGTATCAGCAAACCCCGATTGGCTGGATTCCGAAGGAGTGGGAAGTAGCATTGTTTGGAGAATATATTGAAGTTATAGACCCTAACCCAAGCCACAGATACCCGTTAGAAGTAGATGATGGATACCCAATCTGCTCCACAGAGAATTTCCAAGGTGAAGATGGTTTTAATTTCGAAAATGTGAAACGCGTACCTCAGGCAACTTACCAAGCCCAGAACAACAGGTGCAGATTCAAAACAACAGACGTAATTTTTGCACGCAAAGGAAAAATTGGATTAGCGCGACGCTATGGGGAAGACATAAAGGTATTCAGCCATACTGTAGTAGTCATGAAGCCATCATCAGAACTTGTTGGCTCTGATTGGCTACTATGGTTAACTCGCTCTGATTGGTTGCTAAAAGCGATTGAAGTAACTATGAACACAAATTCAGGTGTTCCGACTCGTGGTGTTGAATTTATCAAAAATATTACTGTTCCATTTCCGAAAAATGAAGAGCAGAAAATTATGCATACATTTCTGGAATCAGCATCTAATAAAATCCAAGCCGAGCGTGAAGAAAGAAATAAATTAATAAAACAAAAATCCGGCCTGATGCAGGACTTGCTCACTGGCAAAGTGCCGGTCACGGTCAATAACAACATTGCCGAGGTCGCGCATGGCTGAGCAGCGCCCCATTGCCTTGACTGAGCCACCCAGCGGTTACAACGACTGGTTGGTAGAACTAAAATCCCGCATCCACAACACCCAGCAACGGGCGACGCTGGCGGTTAACCGCGAACTGGTGGGGCTGTATTGGAGTATTGGCAACGAGATTCTGACGCGGCAAGCCGGGCAAGGCTGGGGCGCCAAGGTGATCGACCGGCTGGCGCATGACTTGCGCACCACCTTCCCGGACATGAAAGGGTTTTCGCCGCGCAACCTCAAGTACATGCGTGCTTTTGCCGAAGCTTGGCCCGATTCCGATTTTGTGCAAGCGGTGCTTGCACAATTGCCCTGGTATCACCAGTTGGCATTGCTCGATAAGCTTGAAAGCAAGGAGGATCGCCTATGGTATGCCCAGCAGGCGATTGAATATAACTGGTCGCGCAATGTACTGGTGATCCAGATTGAAACCCGTCTGAAGGAGCGGGTCGGAACGGCCATCACCAATTTTGACGTGCATCTGCCCAAACCACAGTCGGATTTGGCGAGAGAGTCGCTCAAAGACCCTTACCGCCTGGATTTTCTGGGGCTGGGCAAAGAGGCTGAAGAGCGCGAGATTGAAGCCGCCCTGGTTAAACACATCACCCAATTCCTGCTGGAGCTGGGCGCGGGGTTCGCTTATGTGGGGCGGCAGGTACATCTGGAAGTCGGCGGCGACGATTTTTTCATCGACCTGCTGTTCTATCATCTCAAGCTGCGTTGCTATGTGGTCATCGAGATCAAAGCGGGCAAATTCAAGCCGGAGCACCTGGGGCAGCTCGGTTTTTACATGACTGCCGTGGATCGGCAAATCAAACAAGAGCAAGACGCAGCCACCATTGGTTTGCTCTTATGCAAGAGCAAGAACAAAGTGGTGGCCGAATACGCCTTGCACGATGCCACCCGGCCCATGGGCATCGCTGAATATCAACTGATCGAATCCTTGCCAGCCGCGCTGCAAACCAGCCTGCCCAGCATTGAGCAGATTGAGCAAGAATTGGCGGGCGATGCTGGGGGTGGTGACAATGCCTGACAAGCTGCCCATCAACCTAAACGACCTGCTGCGGCAGCGCACCGTGGAGGGCGAACGTATCGAATACAAGGCGGGCTGGAATCCTGACCCGATTGTTCGCACGCTGTGCGCCTTTGCCAATGATTTTGAGAATCTGGGCGGCGGTTATGTGGTGATAGGGCAGGACTGCGATGATCACGGACAGCCGGTGTTTCCGCCGGTCGGTTTGCCTGAAAACCAGCTCGATACGATTCAACAAGCCTTGCTGGCGGCTTGTCAGTTGATTCAGCCGCCTTACTTTCCCGCTCTGAGCATCGAAGAGGTTGAGGGGCGCAAACTTATCGTGTTGCAGGCGCCGGGCGGCATGCACCGGCCTTACAAGGCTCCGGCCTCGGTCAACGCCAGACACAAGAGCTGGCACTACTACATACGCCGCTATTCAAGCACGGTCGAGGCCAGGGGCGAGGTCGAGCAGGAGTTGCTGAGCCTGACCGCCAGGATACCCTTTGATGACCGCTACGCGCAGCAAGCGAGCGCGGACGATTTGTCAAAACCATTGATGCTGGAATATCTGCGCGAAGTGGGCAGCGCCTTGGCTGACGATGCGGCGAATCTTTCGGTCGAGGCGCTGGGGCGGCAGATGAATGTGGTGGGCGGCCCGGCGGAGTCGCCGTGGCCGAAGAATGTGGGCCTGCTGTTTTTCAATGAAGCGCCCGACCGCTTCTTTCCTTACACCCAGATTGATGTGGTATGGTTCCCAGAGGGTGCGGGCGGCGATCGCTTTGACGAAAAAATCTTTAAAGGGCCATTGGCGCGCATGACGCGCGAAGCTTTGGGCTACATCCAGCGCAATTACCTGCATGAAACCGTGATCAAGCACCCGGACCGGGCGGAAGCGACGCGGGTATGGAACTTTCCCTATGCGGCCATTGAAGAGGCCGTGGTCAATGCGGTCTATCACCGCTCGTATGAGGAACGCGAGCCGGTTGAGGTGCGCATCAGCCGCGATGAGCTGGTGGTGTTGAGCTTTCCGGGGCCGGATCGTTCGATCAAGCTGGCTGATTTTGCCGCAGGCCGGGCAGTGAGCCGCCGCTACAGCAACCGGCGCATTGGCGAATTCCTGAAAGAGTTGGATTTAACCGAAGGCCGCTCGACCGGCATCCCGAAAATACTCAAGGTGATGGCCGCCAACGGCTCGCCTGCCCCGTTGTTTGAAACCGACGACGACCGCTACGCTTATGTGATACGGCTGCCGGTGCATCCCTTGGCGCAACAGCCGGCCGGGGAAGTTATCCCGCAAGTCACCCCGCAAGTTATCCAATTGCTTCAGATAATAGATAGCGAATTGGGTAGAGGAGAACTTATGACCACGTTGGGATTGCGAGACCGCATGCATTTCAGTAACCACTATCTTGCACCTGCTCTCGAAGCCGGTTTAATTGAAATGACCATCCCCGACAAGCCGCGCAGCAGCAAGCAGCGCTACCGCCTGACCGCCAAAGGCAGGCAGTGGTTGCGCATGCAAGATACAGGAGAAAGCCATGAGTGAATACACGGAAGTCGAACAGCCTTTTTGCACCAGTTGCAAGGTTTAGGTTGGCAGATCATCGACCAGGGGCCGGATATTCCATCCGACCCCACGAAAAGCCTGCGCCTGAATTTCCGCCAGTGGCTGCTGCCGGAGGTGTTCGCCAAATCCGTCGAGGCACTGAACACCACTGCCGACGTTACGCCCTGGCTGACCGATAAACAATTGCAGGACTTGCAGGACCAGATTCTGCGTCAGCCCAACCGCACCTTATTGGAAGCCAACGAGGCGATTCAGAAGCTGCTGTTCAAGGCGCAGGTGGATGTCAACGAAATCACCTGTGAGCAGGACCCGGTGGTCAAACTGATCGACTTCGCCAACCCTGACAACAATCACTTTCTCGCCATCAACCAGTTTCGCATGGATACGCCGGGCTGCGTGAAGCAATTCATCATTCCCGATATCGTATTGTTTATCAACGGCATTCCGCTGGCTGTGGTGGAGTGCAAAAAGGGCGGGCCGACCTGCGCCAACCCGATGGCGGAAGCCTTTGAGCAGCTGCAGCGCTATATGAATCATCGCAAGGCAACGAAGCAGCAGGGACTTAAAGAGGGTGAACCGCGCCTGTTCCACTGCAATATGTTGCTGATCCGCAGCAGCGGTGTGGAAGCCGATTACGGCACCATCACCTCCGGCGAAGAGCATTTCTACCCCTGGAAAACCCAGTGGCCGCAACTGGATAGCGCCGTCGAGGGCATGTATCAGCAGCAGCAATTGGTCAGCGGCATGCTCAACAAGGCCAATCTGCTAAGCATGCTGCGCACCTCCAGTGTGTTCATGGACACCGACGGCGGCCCGCGCATCAAGGTGGTGTGCCGTTATCAGCAGTTCCGCGCCGCCAATAAGATCATCGAGCGGCTGCGCAACGGAAAGAGCGCCGAAGAGAAAAGCGGCGTGGTCTGGCATACGCAGGGTTCCGGTAAAAGCCTGACCATGGTATTTGTCGCGCGTATGCTGCGCGTCTCCCGCGATCTGAACGATTTCAAAATTTTGCTGATCAACGACCGGGTGGACCTGGAAGACCAGCTTGCCGAAACCGCCACCCTGATCGGCGGCCGGGTACATAACATCGACAGCCGCAAGATGCTGCGCGAACAACTGGCTACGGATAGCTCCGACATCAACATGGTGATGGTGCACAAGTTCCAGATAAACGACCAAAGCCTGCCGTTAAAAGTCGCCGAAGCACTGGGCACCTATCAGGCCATACCCACCAGCCAGACTTTCGGAGTAGTCAATGACTCCACGCGCATCGTGCTGATGATCGACGAGGCACACCGCACCCAAAGTTCGGATCTTGGCAATAATATCTTTGAAGCCTTCCCTAATGCCGCCCGCCTCGCCTTTACCGGCACACCGCTAATTACCGAACGCCACGGTGGAAAGAAAACCATTAAGCGTTTTGGCGATTATATCGATACCTATCGTTTGATGGATGCGGTGGAAGACGGTACCACCTTGCAGATTCTTTATGAAGGCCGCACTGCCCGATGCGGCGCTGAACGACAAGCACGGCTTTGAAACCCGGTTTGAAAACCT
>JBFZEL010000424.1:0-2925 GCA_041306925.1 Lysobacterales bacterium | reverse complement strand
TGGGAAAGTAGAAGGTGCCGTCCTTGACCACCATCGAAATGGTCTTGATGGCTTTAAGGTCAACGGTCGGGTCACCCGGCACCAGGAAAAAGTCGGCGAGTTTGCCGATCTCGATCGAGCCCAGTTCGTGCTGCTGACCAAAGTAGGCCGCCATGTCGTAGCTCGCCCATTTGAGGATCTCCGGCGCGCTCATGCCGGTCAACTGGTAAAGCTCGAGTTCACGGTGGTAACTGAAGGAACCGCCCAGATCGGTGCCGGGTACCAGTTGGATACCCTTTGCGCGCATCGTGGTGACGGTCTCGATGATCCTGTCGAACGCCTGCCAGTAGGCCTTGTCGTCTTCGGGCGAGGCAATATCCGTCCACGCGGTCCTGGCGCTGCGCTGAACTTCCACCGGCATGTGCTCGATGTAGTCCAGCATGCCGGGTGCGGTCGTGCCGTTGCGTGCGCGCAGCAGGTTTTCATGGATCGCGAGTGTCGGATCGATCGCGACCTGGTTTTCAACCATCGCGTCGATGGTTTTGGCGATCGCCGGATCGTCCTTGTCGAGCAGCGGCAGGCGTTTCAGCGCGGTCAGGCGCAGCAGCGTGCGGGTGTCCTCGCCTTCCTCGAGCACCCAGCCGAGCATCACCTGGTTGATATGCGTCAGTTCGTCATAACCGGCTGCGATCATGGTGTCGGCGTTCGAGAAAGCCGGCACGTGGCCGGCCACCTTCAGACCGTTGGCGCGCGCCTCCCCTATCATCGCCGGCACCCAGTCCGGGTTCATGCTGTTGTAGATCTTGATCTGGTAAAAGTCACCGCCCGCGTAACTTTTGACTGCCGCGATGGCCTCCTCTTCGGACGAAACGATGATGCCGTTGTTGGAACTGTAAGGGCTCTTGCCCTCGATCAAGCCGCTGCGGATCACCCGCGGACCGGCCAGGCGGCCGTCCTTGATTTTTTTGACCAGGTCCGACAGGACCTCGTTGTTGTTGCCCATGTCACGCACGGAGGTCACGCCGGCGAGAATGTTCAGCAGGGCGACCCCTTGCTGCAGGTGTGCGTGCATTTCATAAAAACCGGCGACCAGCGTGCCGCCTGCACCGTCAATTTCGACTTCGCCCGGCAGCGCGGCGGACCCGGCCGGCTGGATGTCCCCGATCCGGTTGGCCACAACGACCACCGACACCGGTTCCGTCAGGGCCTGTGTGCCAGGGTCAAAAATCCGCACGTTTTTGATCCGCACCGGGCCCGCGTAATTCCGCGCCAGCCTGCGCTGGATGTCTTCAAAACGCCTTGCCTCGTACTCGGTGGAAAGCCCCCTGAGCCGCTCGTCGCCGGCCTCGTAGCCGCTCCTGATGATGCTGAAGCCGGGGCTGATGAAGGCAAAGAAAGCATCGTTCTGATCGAGCAGGAAATAGGTCGGGTTGGTATCGATACCGGACAAGGCGTAGGACGTTACCTCGATATCCCCGCCCTCCCCGCTCACTTTCAGCTGTTCAATTTCATCCAGTCGCAGGGTGCCGCCCGGCAACACCGGCATGGCGTGGTCCGCATCCGCCAGCAGGGCCCTGGCATAAATTCCGATGGCGTACGGGCTGGCTTCCTGGGCGACGTAGAGACTGGGCTCCGCCGGTGTCGTTTTGGTCGCACCGGTGGCGTCCTTCCAGCTGGCCTCACCGCCGTTCAAGGCAAACTGCTCGTCGATCTTATTGCCGAAGGTCGTGGCGCCGCTGATGTGCCAGCTCAAAGGCAAGCCGTTTTCGCCGATCACGACCGTTTCGGTGAGCGTGGGCCCGCGGCCGTTGTTGCGGTATTCGTATTCGATCCGGCTGTTGTCCGCGGTGTGTTGCGCTTGCAGTTTTCCAACCGGCGTACCGGCGATCAGGATCGAAAACGATTCCGAACCGGCCAGCGGCGCGACGGTCGCGGCTGGCGTTGCGGGTGCAGCGGTCGCCGGCGATGGCGGCGCAGGCTCGGAGCACGCGCTGACGATGGCGGTCAGGAGCAGGATGGCGAAACACAAACGGGCGTATTGCATACGGAACTCCGGTATCGTTATCGGTGTGTAGAAATTCAGGGATGGGCGCTGTGCAACGGCTCGGCACCCGTGCACGAAAGTCGCTATTCTGCCAGAAAAGCGGTCGGTTTGTTCAATCCTGCGGGTCGCCGCGCCCGCGCTTATAGCGCTTGCAGTCATCGTCGATGCAGAGCCAGCTGAGCTGGCTGTCGGTATGGATGTGATAATTGGGCCTGCATAAATCGGGGTCATCCAGCGAAGCGATGCTCAATGTCAGGTAGTCCGGGCACTGCGTGCTCCGGTAACTCAACGACGAACCGCAACTGGGGCAAAAGCCGCGCCTGATGTGTTCCGAGGACGCGTATTCGGAAGGCTCACCGGCGCGCCAGCGGACCTGTTCTTTTTTAAAATCCATCCAGGCGGCAACCGGCGCGCCGGTGGTTCTCTGGCAATCACGGCAGTGACAGAAATCGGCATCGAACGGTGCGCCCGAGACCTCGTACCTCACTGCACCGCAATGACATCCGCCTTGCATCTTTAACTGGGTCTCCATGATTAACCCTGCATCCGCCTGAGCTCCCGAGACAACGACAGTTTGCGTCAGGCTTTTCGGCTGCGTCAATATCGAAACCGAAATAGTCACACCTGCAGCCACAAGCAAAACATACTGACCCACGTCAATGCAACCCGGCCGCCGAAGCGTATGCTTCTGTCAGGTTTTACGGCGCGCCGGCGGTAGCGGAAAAACTTTCACTCACACTGACCCAGGGAACCAATGCACCCGCAAAAGATGATAAGAGTGGGCTGTCCTTCACATAATTGTGGCGGCCGCTGCCAGCAGGGGCTCGGCCCGCCGGGCGACCCGCCGCAGGACCGCAGCCGCGCCGGGAATCGCTTTCAGAGTCCGCGTGTAACGCCCTTCC